>CAVGNL010000196.1:0-6534 GCA_963630455.1 Prevotella sp. CAG:755 | reverse complement strand
GCCCTTGATTGTGCAAACGATATTGAGGAGTTTCGTCGATTTTCTTATTTGGTGCCATGCTCGTTTTCTCCTTCTTCATCTTTATTAATATCATACTTAGGAATCATGCCGATCACTTTATATCCGCTAAGGTTTTCAAGCTCAGCTTTAGAAGTGACGCGTGTATCGGTTAATTCACGGATAATGCCGTATGCGCATCCTACAACTAGTCCAGCCAATACGCCGATTAAAGAAATCACGATTGTTGAGGTTGATTTGTCTTTCGCTTGCTTAGCTTCCTGAATCACGTTCAAAGAATTTCCAAGCAGCGCATGGAATCTGCAACTTTCGGATCTAGATAAGTCGACGCTGGTATTGGCAACGCAATTGGCCACGTCAATCGCCATTTGCTCGCTTTTGCAAGTTGAGGTAATGGTCAGGAAAATAGATGTGGTTGATGTGTTTCCGACAGTTGAAAGGCTTACCGAATAATAGTTTTTGAACAAAAGAGTATTATATTTTGTCATGCCATTTTCCGTCGTTGCAAAAGTTTTGGTGTATTTTTCGTTTTCCGAAAGCTTCTCGGCTGATTTTTCAACCACCTCATCAGAAGTTAAATAACCATAAGCAATCTTGGCTTTTCCTTGCGAATAGGTGATATTTTCTGCGGATGTCGTGCCTTCATCGGCGATAACGACCAATTGGACATTTGCTTGATATGAAGGCGACTTAATTAGTTTTGCATAGCCGAAAGCCGCCCCAAAGCCAAGCAAAGCGCAAACGCCGGCTGCAACCCAGTGCTTTTTTATCATTCGCCATATTTGGCCAACTGTTATTGATTTTTCATTTGACTCAGTTTCTTCTGATTCTTGTAATCGAACCGATTTAGCATTTTCAAATTGAAATTCGCCCTTTTCGTTTAGATTTTTTTCTTCCATTTTTATGACTCCGCTTTCGTAATTATAAGATTTTAGAAACGCATTTCAAGAAAGGATGGTTTTGAACGAAATAGCGACGTCAGATCATTCAAGGAAAAAGCTTGGCTCAAAACGACGTTAGTCAGCGTTTCTAAATTCCCTTTATTAACGACGAAGAAAACGATTATCAAAGCGATCCCGAGAGCAATCCTATAAATGCCAAAACTCATGAATCCTCTTGTTCTTAAAAGTTTGAGGAAGAATTTGATCGTGAATAAAGAAACGACAAACGCGACAATCATGGCGATAATTATAAGTAACACCTGAAAACCATTGATTGGATTTGCCTCCCCTTTATGGACGTGATAACCATACATCAAGGCCTTTATCAGACTTCCGCCGACCATTGCCGGAATCGAAAGATAGAAAGAAAATTTCGAAGCCGTCGTTCGGTCGATTGACAGAAGAAGAGCTGCGCAAATCGTGACTCCAGAACGCGATGTTCCAGGAATCAAGGCTAAACACTGCGCTAAGCCAATGACAAAGGCATACTGAATGCTGATTTCCCTAATTGATCTTATGTTGAAAAGAGGATAAATCGTCTTGTCTTTCCTATTATCCTCTTCGGAAATGTGACGGGTTGAAGTTTCCCGGTTAAGATTGTATCTGCGTTTGATGTTAACGGCTTTGAAGTGCAAACAAACCTCAATTCCTATGAAAGCGAGACCATAAAGAATGAGCATGACGGAGACTGTTACGTAATTATACAAATAGGAATCAATCAAATTGTCAAAAACGACGCCGATAACCCCAGCTGGTATCGAGGCAACAAGGATTTTTGCCCAAGTAAGCCAAATTTGTCTCTTTTCTTTTTGACTTTTGTTTTTGCCAAAAGGCCATAATTCTTTAAAAAATGTTACGATGACAGCCAAAATCGCGCCAAGTTGAACGATAACAAGGAAAAAATCATAGAAAGCCTTCCCTTGCGTGCTTTCGAAACCGAAAAACTGGCCGAGAATGATCATATGGCCCGTTGAAGAAATCGGAAGCCACTCGGTAACCCCTTCGACTATTCCGAAGACGATGGCTTTTAATATCTCAATAAATTTGTCCATTTTTTGTTTTGTCGCTTCTTTTCAAATGTGTTTTAATGCCAAAAACGTGAACCTATTATACAGTCAGAATGGAGCTTTAGTCAAAAAAAGGGCCGACCTTAGAAAAAGATGTCCCTTTTCCGTTAAAAAATATTTATTTTTCCGACTATTCTTCTTATATTATGCGCATGGGAAAATCTCAAAAAGAAACAACGATAATGGAGGCTAAAGACCTTCATAAGACATTCATTTCCGGAGAGAACGTGGTTAATGCCGTCAATGGTATGGATTTCTCAATCAAGGAAGGAGAGTTAGTGGTCGTTGTCGGACCTTCTGGGGCTGGTAAATCAACGCTTCTTAATCTACTTGGCGGCATGGACAATATCTCTTCAGGAAGTTTGATAGTAAACGGCAAAGATATCAGCAAATACAATAAAAGGCAATTGACGGAATATAGAAGAAACGAGGTGGGGTTTGTTTTCCAATTCTACAACTTGATGCCTAATCTCACGGCAAAGGAAAACATCGAATTATCGACCGAATTGAAGAAAGATGCCTTAAATCCTGAAGATGTGCTTAGACAAGTGGGTTTAGGAGAAAGGATGAACAATTTCCCTTCCCAGCTTTCTGGTGGAGAACAACAAAGGGTTTCTATTGCTCGAGCTTTGGCCAAAAACCCAAAAATCATTCTTTGCGATGAGCCAACTGGCGCTTTGGATTATGTTACAGGAAAAGAAATTCTCTCCTTACTTTCTAAGGCGGCTAGGAATGAGGGGAAAACCGTGATCATCGTCACGCATAACTCAGCTTTAACCGATATGGCTGATCATCTTTTGAGGATAAAAAACGGGACGATCGTCGAAAACACATATAATCCTTCCCCGAAAGACATAAGAGATATCGAGTGGTAAGTTATGAAGGCTTTTGGCAAAACGATTTGGCGGACGTTTGGAGAGAATAAAGGCCGAATTATCGGAAATTCTTTAATCGTTTTGATTTCCTTGGCTTTATCTGGCGGGTTGGCTGTGATGCCTTCGCTATATGAGGATGCTTACGTACGGAATAATTATGAAGGGAAAAACGTTCCAGACATAATCCTCAAAAACAAAACGGAAGAAGGGTTTTCCGAAACCGATCTTCAAAAGATAAAAAATGATGAAGAGGTTGAAGACGCGATTAGTTTGATAAACGTTGATTACGAATCTGAGAATGATATTTACCGCATTTACATTCAAGATTTAGACACGGAAATATCTAAGTTGACTCTTCTTGAAGGAAATAAGCCAACTACGACATATGATTTTTCCTCGAATATTCAAGTTCTTGCCTTGGAAGGCAATTTGAATCGCGAACAATACAAAATAGGTGATGTAGTAACGATTTCATTAAATGAATTAGGAAAAATGTTCGGAGATATCGATATTTCTTCGATACTCGGTTTCTCATCCGTTAAATTTGAGGTTATAGGCATCGTTTCTTCACCTTTATATAACTCCGTTCAAAAAGAGAACGCTATGTTGGATTCGGATGATGAAAGATACATTAAATCTGCCTTTTTCCTAGATGAGAGGCTTCTTCCCGAAAAGATAAGCGTTTCAATAAATGGTCGTAAAAAAAGTGTCCCCATTTCAGCGTTTTTGACCTATACCGATATTCATATTGTCTATAAAAATAAAAATCCCTACTTTTCTGATGCCTATAAAAAAGAAATGTCGGAAAGGGGTGAATCTTTAAAGAATGAATTTGGATTGGAAAACGTTGAAACGTTGACCCTTGAAGAAAATGTTTCCTACAATCTTTTTAAAACATATAACGAAAAAGTGCGGAAAATAACTTATGTCTTCCCCATTTTCTTCATCGTTGTTTGTGCCTTGGTCAATCTCATCACGATATCAAGGCTCATAAAAGACGAAAGAGCGCAAATCGCCACGTATCTTTCTTTAGGTGTTTCGAAAGGCAAAATCATTTTCAAATATGTGCTTTTTTCCTTTATTACAGTTCTTTTCGGCGGCCTTTCGGGATTGCTAATCGGGTTGCCTTTGGTTCCAAAGGTTGTCCTTCCTGCCTATCAATCGATTTTCGAAATGTCTAATGAACTTTCCATAACTTTCTTTAATCTTTCTTCGTACTTGTTATTCACGATTATTTTGCTTATCTCAATTGGGGTTACTTTGTATTGTTCTCTTAAACTGTTCCTGGAAACGCCTGCCTCTCTTATGCAAACTCCCGCTCCTAAAGCAGGAAAGAAAATATTCTTAGAAAAGATTAATTTCCTATGGAAAAGTTTGCCGTTTAGATACAAATCATCGTTTAGAAACATCTTCCGCCAAAAGAAAAACTTCTTTCTGACCTCTCTTTCGATAATCGGTTCAACGGTTCTTTTGATGCTTGGGTTCGGACTATTGGATATTTCCGAAGCGCTTAAAAACGATTCATTGTTCGGCAACGTCGCCTCTTCGATGGGATCTATTTCGTTGGTCATCGTTATTTTTGCCTTAGCCATGGCGGTGGTGGTCGTTTATTCTCTGACGAATATGAACATTCAAGACCGCGTAAGGGAAATCGCGACCCTTAAGGTTCTTGGATATCATGATAATGAATGCTCGATGTACACTTTTAGGGAAATCATGATCATTTCCGTTTTCGCGAGTCTAGTGGGATTGCCGATCAGCGCTCTATTGATTTATTATGTTTTCGGATGGCTGGATTTCGGCTCGATTAAGGACGTTAGATGGTATTCCTATGTTTTTTCTTTCGCAATCGTTATTTTTTCAACGATCATCGTTAATTTTCTTTTGAATCCGAAAATCAAATGCGTCGATATGAATGATTCCCTAAAGACCCTGGATTAGACAAGTCTAAATCAATGTTGAAAAACAATGTTACGATTTCTATAATTTCCTATGGAAAGGAAAAGATAGAAAAATGAAAAAGCTTTTAAAGTATTCTGGAATTTGCGCATTTGCCCTAGCTCTTGTCGCTTTCATCCTCATTTTGGCTACTCCAGCTCTTGTCTATCCTGTAAAAAATGCTAACGACGGCACCATTTCTGGCGTATTTGGCATTTTTGGTGGCGTTTATGGAAGTATTAGTTTTGGTCCGTTTGCGGCCCAAGGCACTTGGAACGCGACATGGTCGGCAGTCACCGCTTTCATCCTCATTTTGGTCGCAATGATTATTCTTCTTGCCGGATTCGTTTTGCCATTATTGAAGATCCACGCATTAGACAAAGTTGCAGGCATCCTCAATCTCATCGCTATTTTCGCTCTTATCGTTGCCGGTATTTTCTTATTCATTGAATTACCGTGTTTCGCAGGAGCCAATGGCTGGAACACAACTGATGGATGGGACCTTGGCGCAGGATGGATTGTTGCCGGCATTCTTGCCATTTTAGGCGGTGTCGTTGCCATTCTTCCAACTGTTTTCGACTTTATCGGAAAAAAGAAATAGTTAGTTGATTTTTCTTTCTGTCACTTAGGAAACTAGGTGACTTTTTTCTTTCTTGTAAGATAATATTCTACATGGACAAAGAAGAAAAAATAACAAAAGAAAATATCAACGATAATTATGAATTCCTCGCAAAAAAAGTCGAGGAAAGGGCCAAAAACTATTCGCCGATCATTCTTTCTTTCAGAAATGAAATCATCAGGCAAAAATATCCTCTTTCGGCTAAAGACATGCTGAATCTCGATTTGCTTTATTTCGAGGCCCTTAAGAACGATGGAAAGACTTTTTTGGGAAGAGAGGCTTTGAATGAGGCGTATGATATTTTGAAGAAAATCGATCTCATTTCGGAAGAAAGGTTTGTTTTTTATCGAAACCTAGGAATTGATTTCCAAGAAATAGAAGACATAAGAAAAGAAGTTGAATGCGTCAAAGAGGCTTCTTTTCTCGCCTCGAAAATCGGAAGAAAAGATGAGGCGATAGCCCTTAAGAAGGATTTAATCGCCCTAGGCTTCCGTTTCCTTCCTGAAGAAAGAGAAGAGGTCGTGCCTTCCTACGAAGAACTCATCCTTCAATTCGGGAAGGAAATTGGCAAGGAACTTCATTCTTTAGAAAAAGAAGAGCCTTGCATCATCTATGATCCGATTGAGACGAATCCCTTCTATACTCGCCTAATTGATAAAGTAAATGAAAAAATTCATTTGTTTTTTGAAAAAAATCCAAATGAATTCTCCGAGCGAAAATACTCATCCCTCAAGAGAGCCTATCTAAAAGAGGAGGGTTTAGAATGGAATCCTCCACACACAAATCTAAATAAAAAAGGTAACAATATAGCATGATAAATAGTATGTTTTACTTTTGCTATAATATACTTTATAGGTAACAAAAATAGCAGATAAAACCGTATATAGTTTTTTGACTTTTTGAATTTTAAAATTCGTATATTTTATAATTTATGCAGTAAATGAAATTAGCAAAATTAGTTTTTGTTTTGGTTAAATAACGCAAGCAAAACAAGGCTATTTTGAAGATGAAACGTCAAGAAATGGATACCTATATACCGATTTCCTTATTCTCATATTTTTCTAATTGTGCTAAAT
>CAVGNL010000195.1:0-2707 GCA_963630455.1 Prevotella sp. CAG:755 | reverse complement strand
GTTCACTAACTGTTCACTTTTGGAGTGAACATGATAACAGTCCCAAAATATTGCAGTTCCCCTAAACAGCAAAAAATACTTATTTTTAAAATTTCGATTGCTTATAGGAAAACATCCTTTTAATCCGAAACGAAAATCGAGACTTTGAATAACTCATTTGCCACTCAAAAGGATTCATCATTTTTTGAATACACTAACATCGCTTAAATTAAAGGGTAATCTAGGCGTTTACCTCAATAAATTGTGAACGTCAATAAAACCAAAAAGGACTGTCAATTTTGACAATCCTTTAGTGAAAATCTTATAAATTTCCGCTTATGCATTTCTGAGCGACTTGATAATAAATGTTTAGATTTTATTGTTTGAACACAGTCGTTTTTTTCGGAAATTAGGCATGATATATCGATGTTAAATCAAATTTGAATCTTTAAGAACTTTTTCAACATCAGTCCCTTTGACTTTCTTAAGAACTTTTTTCAAAAGGAATCTTTCTGCGACGCTAAGATCCATGTCTTTGAGTTGCTTGCGGTCGATAGCGTAATAAGAAGCGCGTAGCATCTCCCTTACATCATATCTTGAACCCCAAACCTCAGGAACGCCACGGTCAACATTCATAAGCGTGTAGACGGCCTCCATGCCTGAACGCATCGAATATTCCGTTGTGAAGATGGTATCAGCTGGTATTTCCGCAAATTGCCCAATGAAGGCGATGTTAACAGATCCATTAGGAACAACGTGTGGTCTATCTTTATTTTTACGTGGTTGGAAGAAAGCGTCGATATAAGGCATGTAAGCGGTTGTTACGTTTGAATGCTCTCTTGCGTATTCTTCGATTTTGTCTGTTGGAACGCCAATGTGATACATCCACTCTTCTGCGATCTCTAAACCAGTGCAATCACGCATCGCTTTCTTAATGTAGTTTCCTGGACGATCGGTATACAATCCGTAGAACCAAATCAAAGTCCTCTCTTCAGGTTGATCGGCAAATTGTCCTTGGCGATTAATTGTCCATGAGCATCTCCAGAAATCCCATGAATCCTTCACGGTTACTATGCCACCTGTGCAAACCTTATGCTCATGAGGATTTCTTTGAGTGATATTCATGATGTAAGGCAAAAGAGCATCATCAACATCAATTGTCGCGCTCATCCAATTCGTCTCATTGATGTTTGAGCAGAAAGTATCCGGATTTCCGAAAGAGCCATCATTAACTTGTTTGGCTATCCTCTTCCAAAGGTTCCAAGAATCGCCTTCACCGTTTTTTATCGTTGTGTAAGCAGGAGCTGTATTTTGGTTACCATAACGCGTGCTATCGACGCAAGAACCGTTAGTAACGAAAACCAAATCGTTCTCTGTGAGATTGAAGGTTTCGTTTTTGCCTGCGATTTCGCAAACTATCGATGTTGCGACTTTGTGTTTGTCATCTTTTCCGTCTATAACGATATCTTTTACTTCGCAACGCGGAATAAATGTAACGCCCCTCTTCGTTAGATAGTTAAGCAAAGGGAGAATCATTGATTCATATTGATTATAACGAGTGAAACGCAAAGCCGTGAAATCTGGAAGTCCGTCGATATGATGAACGTAACGTTGAAGATAACGTTTCATTTCAAGGGCACTGCTCCATTCTTGAAAAGCAAACATCGTTTGCCAATATAGCCAGAAATTTGATTTCCAAAAATGATCATCGAAGCACTCGCTTATTTTTTTGTCCTCTAAATCTTCTTCGGGCGTCAAATAAAGCTTTAAGAGCTCTTTTTGAGCCTCTTTATCAAGAGTGAAATCTCTTCCTGTGGGGAGTTTTTTGCCGCATTTCGCCGTTGCGCGGCATAAAGAATAGTTTGGGTCTTCTTTATTGAGCCAATAATACTCATCTAAAACGGAGACATTTGGATCGTCTTTGGATGGAATGTCACGATAAACATCCCACATGACCTCAAAATGGTTGTCCATTTCTCTTCCGCCTCGCATGATAAAGCCGTTCTTCGGATCGTGATAACCGTCGCACGCTCCGCCCGCGAGAGGATCTCTATCAAGAATTTTGATCTTTTTTGGATCTAATTGAGCATCTCTTACCAAATAGAATGCTGCCGTTAAGCCAGCCAAGCCACTGCCGATGATGTAGGCGCTCTTTTTGTCCGCATCTATTGGTTTTTTAGGATGGGCAAACGCTTCATAATTTCCTGCTGAATAATACATTGTTTTTACTCCTTTTGTCTTTCGACGGAAAAAGAATAAGCGGATTTCAAGTTTGATAAATCAGTCAAAAAAAGCTCAATGTAAAAATAAATTACAGAGTAATCAATGTGACTAAAATTTTGACGTTGAAGGACTTTTGTCAGTTACGCACCGAATAAGCTTTTAAAGCGTTAGGTATAGTTCCTTTGATAAGTGGGGAAAGGTGATCGATAATTTCTTTAGGATCGTCTTTCATATCGTGACCCACCCAAGAGATGACGATATCGACAAAGGCGATTGTATAGAATCTTTCAATGAAATCCTTATCGCTTTCGGTAACATCATCAATCGCTAAAGATGAAGCGACTTCGTCAACAACGTGCTTTAACAGAGGCATCGTAAGTCTCATCATATATTCTTGCAAAAGAGATTTTGAAACTCCGTGATAGATATTCATAATGAAAGATTTTTCTTTTTTTGCTAATTTGAAAATATCAAGAAATCCCGCCTCCCAAGAGGAGTAATCGCG
>CAVGNL010000194.1:0-3280 GCA_963630455.1 Prevotella sp. CAG:755 | reverse complement strand
CTCAATATCATCCTCATTCCATTTGTCGGTGTTCATGAACGCATCAGTTCTGATTTGAACCCCATCATATTGGAGAGGCTTCCCGTCATAATCGAGGTAAGTCTCTCCGAAAGAGTTCTTTTTCAAAGAAGTTACATAGACTTCTTCGCCATGATATTGTGCTTCGCCTTTATCAGTATCTTCGAACTCTCGAGGTTTAATTGTTTCCTCTTCCTCTGATGTCGAGCAATCGATAGAAGAAGAATCACATGAGGAGCCACATCCAGTAAGGGTGGTTGCAACCATTAAAATAGGAAGAAATGTTTTAATTACTTTTTTGCTCATTTGGTTTTCCTTTTTTTGATGACAATCACGATAGCTGCGCTAATAAGAGCCACTCCAGCAACACCGCCGACAACTCCGCCTACGATGGCAGGAACGTTATTTCCGCTATCAGTATTGTCTTCTTTCTTTCCTTCAAGAACGTTGAATTCTTTAACAACTGTTTCTTCGTTGTCATAAAGGTCAGTAACTTTAACTTGGATAGAATATTCACCAACTTGATCCAATTTCACCTGGAATTCTGCCTCGGTGAATTTAGACTTGTTGCCATCTGGTTTGGTGAGGGTGATGGCGTAGGTCATGGCAGTATCATCGCTTGCTTCAACTTTGAAAGTTACGGTTTCATTTAGAGTATAACTTTCATTGACAGATAAACTCACGACAGGCTTCTTTGTGTCGGCAACGTTGATATTATAGTCAACTGTTGCGGTATTCGCTTCCGGCGTGGCATCGTCACTAGCGAAATAACGAATGGTATAAACACCAGGTTTACTGAATTTATATTTATCACCCACTTTTACACTCGTTTCGTTTTGTTCCATGTCAATTACCGTAATGGTGCATTTATCTGGATTGACGTTAGAAGAGTAATCGGCATCAAGAATCGTAATCTCATCGCCAATAGAAGCGGTCGCTTGATATTCGCCCTTGAGAGTGATTGTGGTTGGAATCTTCTTTTGAGTAGCCTCAATATCTAATTCCTTCGTTACTTCCTTCCCACTCTTGCCAGTTGCTTTTGCGACAAGCTTGTATTTTCCGATTGTGTCAAATGTGTATTTGAATTCGTCATTTTCCAAAGTAATCGTCTCTTCACTTTGATCAGGCTTTACAATTTTCACGCTTTGAACAAGATCGGTATCTTTCGTGAATATGTCTTTGAAATACACGCCAAAGGTTGTCTCATCCCCGATTTCGACTTTTTCTTTGCCTGAAATCTTTACAGCAACATCGTTGTAATGATTCATAACTCCGTTGTTGTTGGCAAGATCCTGCCCGTTTATGCTAGCGATTGTAGTTTCAAAGATGTTAGTAGAAATAGCACCATATGAAAGATTGACATCACCAGTTGAGAAAGTTAGCTTATATCTTCCTTTTGGAGCGGAAGCAAAGAATGCGTTCATCGCATCTGATGTTGTGGTTTTACCATCAACTTCTGCCACCTTTCTATTTCCCGTGTGATCAATAGATTCAAAGAAGTCGGACATGGTGAACTTCAATTTGAGGTCTTTATAATCCGAATTGTCACCATAGGAAATCCAACCTGTGTTATCAATGATTTTTGTATTTCCTTCCGGCATTCCGATACGGACGGTTGTTGGGCAATCATGGTTGTCTGATGTCGTATCAGTCCAAACGCGATAAGCAATCCAATAGTCGCTATTTTGAGCATTAACCAACTTGAAATCCACATATCCGGCACTTGAAACGGCTCCGTTTGTCTTCCCTTGGGTATTGATGAATGGAACGTGGTAATCAACATCCATTCCATCATCAAGCATGAATTCGCCTAGAGAAATATCCTTATGCATCTCTCTGGTGCGGATTTTTATACCTGTGCTTTCGTATTGAACCAAAGCTTTCGCATCCCCTTGATCAACAAAATCAACGCTTGTGTATTCGGTGCGGTTGATAGTAACGCTTTGATGCGTAGATTCAGTCGATCCGCCTTTATTCGTAGCAACGAAATAATAATCGTAATTGCCAGAAACAAGATTCTCATCCACATCAATTACGAATTGATTATTGGAGTTAAGAGAAACAGTATTGTATTCTTCTTGGCTTTCTAAGCGATATTTCATTTCGATGGTCGCCAAACCAGTAGAATCAACAATTGTTGGTTTGTCCACAACGATAGTGTCGAAATAGTCATAAGTCTTTGATTCGATTGCTGGAAGAGGATTTTCAAAAGTAGGCGCATTTATAATGTTGACGCCCTGGAAATTGAAGGTTTTGGAAGTTTCGTTGCCGCTCTCGTCTTTTGCAAACACCGTAACGCTGTCCTCTCCTTCTTTTGTTGGAGTGAAAGAAAGACCGTCAACTTTTGTCTCGCCGTATTGAATCGAATAAGAGATGCTGCTAGAAAGAACGTCATGAGCAGTGATTTCTAAATTCGCCGTTTCGTCGATTTGTAACGTAGACGGGAAAGAGTAGGAATCGAAGCGAGGGGCCACATCATCCTCGATTTGCCCGTCCGTTGAAGCAAGAGATTGCCCATTTATTTCTTTTAAAACAACATTGGCCTCATTTGCCCAGCCTCCGTCTCCGCCGATTTTGAAACCGATATAATTAGCATTAACGATCGCTGCTTTCGTTGAGTTGAAAATATCCGAACCATCATTATTCACAAAAGGAACGAATTTTCCATCAGAGTCAGGCGCGATGCCAGAGAAAAGATTTTCTTTGTCGAAACTAATAGAAAAACTGCTGCTAGCAAGAGCGTCGCCTTTGATGGCCTTGTTTGTGCTAGGTAAGGTGTTCCATGAACCATCATACAATGCATAAGAATGAGAACCATTCTTTGTTCCCCAAGCGTCAACCCAAATTCTAAGAATAGCTAACGTACTTCCATTGCTTAGGTCTATCGCATAAATATCTACACATTGATTTCCGTTTTTCGTTCCGACTTTCAATTTGCCATCTTCATCATAGAAATCGACACTGAACTCAAAATCGATTGCTTCGTTATCTTTTAAAGAAAAGTTCTTAACAATACCTTTAGTGATATCGTTTCCCACAAACGGGAGGTATGAATTGTAGTCCCAAGCATTATCTGCTCCAACGGTATCTGCGCCTGGAACGACGTGCTTAATTCCATCCGCTTCAAAAGTTGATTTGGAACTATCAATCTTCCACCCGCCAAGGAAGGTGCTTGCTGTAAGATTTGTTACAGGAAAATTTTGTTTTGAAAGTTTGGCTTGTGCCGAAACTAGGATGCCGATAAGTGCTGGTAAAGCTAATG
>CAVGNL010000193.1:0-3269 GCA_963630455.1 Prevotella sp. CAG:755 | reverse complement strand
CTTTAAAAGAAAGAATATTTGAAGAACATGATTTGAATTTTATTCCTAAAGAAGATGCGCTAGATTTGTCAGGCGGAGAAAAGCAGCGCTTAATCTTGGCTTATTATCTTGGATGCAAAAAAGATTTCTATATTTTCGATGAAACGACAAGCAACATCGATAGAGATTCCGAAGAAATTATTCTTAAATCAATCGTTGAATTGTCAAAAAGAAGCGTCGTTTTGTTCATTTCCCATCGCCTCAAAAACGCCTTAAACGCCGATCAAGTTTATTTATTTGGCGAGAATAAAACAATTATTGAGCAAGGAAGCGCGAATGAACTTCTTTCAAATGATACCAGATTTAAAAAACTCATAGATGACGAAAACAAATGGGAGGAAATTATATGAAAAAGCGCTCTTTTTTCTCTTTGCTAAAAGGAATGCTTTCTTTGGTTAAAGGCAAACGTTATCTCATAGTCTTTGCTGTTGTTGTCGGCACATTGGGTTTTTTAAGCGCGATGGGAATAACGTTTTTTGCGGCTTTAGGCATCTTAGAGCTTCTTGGAATAAATGTCGGCCTATCTTTGCCTTGGATCATCGCTTTGATAATTGTCTGTGGCTTTCTTAGGGGATTCCTACGTTACGCTGAGCAATATTTAAACCATTTTATGGCATTCACTTTGCTTGCGATGGTCAGAAACAATATCTTTTCATCCTTAAGAAGGCAAGGAAACAAGATTCTTGATGACCGCAACAAAGGGGATTTATTATCAATTCTCCAATCGGATACAGAATCTCTTGAAGTGTTCTATGCTCACACTATAACTCCATTATTTATTGCGATATTTACCGAACTTATTGTTTTAATTCTTTTTGGAATTCTCATCCATTTCTCTTTCTCTTTGTTTGCTTTAGGAATCTATCTTCTAATTGGCGTATTAACTCCGATTATTTTCTATCTATCAAATAGAGAATTAGGTGTTAAATACAGAAAACAATTGGCCGAAAACGAAAACGTTTACCTTAATGCTTGCTATGGCATAAAAGAGACTCTTTTCTTTCAAAAAGAGGGCGAACAAGCAAAAGAGTTAAACGAAAAAACCAAAAATATCAATTCGATAGCCAAAAAACTGAACGATAAAGCTCTCACTTCGCAAAGCGTTGTAAATTTCTTGATTATTCTTGGCGATTTGTTGATTGTCTTACTAGGCGCCTATCTTTATAAGGAAGGGATTATCGAATCCCCAAAGATGATTCTTGGCTATATGATGCTTGCAACATCGTTCGGTCCGGTTGTCGCTTTGGCGAACTTGCCTGCGAATTTAACGATGTCATTTGCCTCCGCGAAAAGAATCCTTCCCCTTATCGATGAAGAAGCGAAAATCAAAGATGGAAATGAAGATTTCTCTTTCGAAAACCTAGAAGTCAAAGATGTTTCTTTCTCGTATGATGATGGAAAGGAAGTTTTAAAAAACGTTTCCCTTTCGTTGAAGAAAGGCGAAATAATTGGAATCGAAGGCAAAAGCGGAGGGGGCAAATCAACCTTGCTCAAACTGCTGCTACATTTTGAAGAAGCGAATTCTGGCGAAGTTCTTTATAACGGGAAGGATGTTTCTTCTTATTCTCGCAAGTCCTTGGCGAAAAACGTGACTTTATTTTCTCAAACGACTTATCTATTCAAGAATACGATTCGTTACAATCTTTGCCTCGCTAAAGAAGGCGCGAGTGATGATGAGTTGTATTCTGCTTTATCTAAAGCGGGATTGCTAGAAAAAATCAAATCCTTGAAAGATGGTCTTGATACAGAAATAAACGATCTGGCAGATAATCTCTCTAGCGGCGAAAAACAACGCCTCGGCTTGGCGAGAATTTTCTTAGCGAACACCCCAGTTATTTTGCTTGATGAGGCAACAAGCAATGTCGATGCCTATAACGAAGCGTATATTCTTTCCCAACTAAAAAAAGAAAAAGAAAATAAAGCGATTTTGCTTATCTCACATCGAAACTCGTCATTATCGATCTGCGATAAAATCTACCATTTAAAAAACGGGCAATTGCGTTAGATTTTTTCGATTATAGCGTAATTAGAAATGGTTATCGATATCGTTTCTCTAGCCGTTATTTCATTCATTGCATGTTTTATGCGAGGGAAAAATAAATCAGCTTTGATGCTTATTTCGATATTCCAGCGGAGAAAAAGCTGTGACTTTTTTAAAAGCGTTTGAAAAATGACTTTGCGAAGAAAAGCCTAAATAAGTGGCAATAGAAGAAATGCTTTTGTCTGTATATGAAAGAAGACGCTTCGATTCGTTTATTTTCTCTTTTAAAACATAATCGCTTAGAGTCATTCCGGTTTCTTTTTTGAATTTCGTTGCCAAATACGTTCTGGAAATATAGAGTTCTTTTGACATTTTGTTGATGTCAATAGGTTCAGAGAGATGCTTCTGAGTGTAATTTGAAACATCGACTATCATTTTTGATGGGTTTTGGCCAAAACGGATTTTTTCGACTCTTTCGGTGTAATCGAAAACCATGTGGAATTGCAGATTTTCAATCGCTTCATAATTGGATAAGCCTTCGCATTTCTGAATATAGGCATCAGATAGAGAAAGCGCCTCTTCGCCATCTAAACCTCCTTTGATTGCCGCTCTTGAGGTAAGCGTTGCTGTGACTATAAAAGTATTTTTGAGTTGCCTCAATTCATCAAAAGAAACGATTTCAGGCCTGATTGCCGGAGCCAACTTAAGCCAACTCTTCAATGCCGCAGTATCGCCATGTGTTACATAAAGCATAATTGTTTGCTCTAAATCGAGGGTATTATGCTGAATGGCTTCGCTAGAAATATTTTGGGATTCATTTATTTTTTCATTTACTTCTTTTAAAGCAATTTCATTCGATAATTCCTTTTGCTTTTCATCGAAAATCATGATGTTCGATAAAGATAATTTTTCTTTGTTAAGGACAAAATTAATCGAGCAAAGCATTTGAAGAAGACTATTAAGAGGCAAACAAACAAGATTCTCCATGGCTAAGATGAATGATTTGATTTCATCAGCAGGAAGAGAGCATTCAAAAGCAAGTTCGCTTAATTCCTTCCTGTTTGCTTTTCTTTGCCTTGATGGACCTATGACAATCTTGTATTCAGAAGAATTTAAAATGCCGTAATAATAGAAACGTGGAGTAACGTAATAAGTTACATGGTCTTCCGCTTGGAGAATTTCCTTTCTATAAAGAAGAAATGGATCCGTGGGCAACTTAATTATTGAATGATAAAACAATCTGTTATTG
>CAVGNL010000192.1:0-6231 GCA_963630455.1 Prevotella sp. CAG:755 | reverse complement strand
GTTGAGCTCTCTTTTTGGAACGGAAACGGCAGGATTAAAAGGCAGCTACGTTTTAGGAAAAGGCGTTTTTGACCTTCATAATGGGGGCGGAATTATTTTTTCCCTTATCGCAAGCGGATTGAATAAAGCTGGTGACGCCTTGACCATAACTTTAGCCATTCTCTTCTCGTTAAGCGGTCTTTTCGTTATTTTTTATCGCTTCATCATACATTTTGCCCATTTTGTTTCCGCAAAATACGGAACGCATAAAGCAAAGAAAGAAAGTGAAGCAAACATGCGCAAAGAAGAGGAGGCCCAAAAAAGAGCGCTTGAAGAATATATCGAGCAAAATAAGCCAATAGAATTCCAAAATGAAGAAGAAACGCCTCTTTCAACTCCCGTGCTGACACATTCGCAAGCGGAAGAGCAAGAAGAGATGCCTTCAAGGTCTTCTTTATATCATTCGAATAGCGTTTCTGAAGTTTCACCCGTTCCTCAAGAGACAACTCCAGTAACGCCCTTAAAGAGCGACGTTTATATGATGGAAGAAACCAATACTGGATTCAAAGAGGCCGTTTTCAATCCTGAAGATGACGTTTTTTGCGAAGAAAAGAAAGAAACTATTCAAAAGCCGCTTCCCGAATATAAAGAGAACGTCGAAAGCAAATCACTTAAACAAAAAGAAATCATCAAAGAAAGCAAACCTGACTTCGGGGAGATCGTCCTAGATTCCAATTCCATAGAAGAAAACATCGCAAGCGAGCCGCAAAAAGAAACTTATATCCCAAAAGAAGAGAAGAATATCTTCGTCGAAACGAACAATCTATCAGTCAAAGGGCACGAAGCAAAAGATGAGCCAATGGACCAAAAATCCAAAATAGTCGCTAAAGAAGAGATAATTTCTTCCTTGATTCCCGAAGAGAAAGAAGAAATTCAAGAAAATGAAGAGCGAGAGGAGAACGCTGCTTATTATGAAGAAGAAATTCCTTTGAAAGAGGAAGAAGAGGCACCTATCGATTCTTCCGAAGATTCTCCTTTAATGCAGAAAAAAGAGGTATCAGAAGAAGAAAAACTCGGCATAAAGCCAGCGAAAGTTCGACCTCCTTACGAATTTCCGCCTCTCGATTTGCTTAAGACTTATGAAGTCGACCCTCATGTCGTTGAGCAAAATAAATTGCTTTGCCAACAACGCACAGACATAATCAATCAAACATTAGATTCTTTTGATGTTGGAGCTCATGTAGTTTCTTATACAATCGGTCCTTCCGTAACACGTTACGATATTCAAGTTGAGAGCGGAGTTTCCGTCTCTTCAATCGGAAGATATATAAAAGACGTTTCGGCAAGATTAGGTGGGGTTCATACTCGTTACGAAGAAATAATTGCCGGAAAAACCACTTCGGGATTAGAAATCGCCAATGATAAGGCGACGACCGTTTCCTTTAAAGAAATGCTTGAAAGCCTTCCTCAAGATCCTTCAAAAAATATGTACGTTCCTTTTGGAAAAGATATTTCTGGGAACAATATTTGCGCGGATTTAAGCGAATTCCCACATATGCTTATCGCTGGCGGAACCGGATCTGGCAAATCGGTTTTCGCTCATGGGATACTCGCCTCTTTGATCATGCGTAACCGTCCAGAAGACGTTAAGCTAGTCTTAATCGACCCTAAACGTGTTGAGATGGTTAAATATCAAGATATACCTCATCTTTTATGCCCTGTTATCAAAGATCCAAGCCAAGCAAAAGTCTGTTTGGATAAGCTTATCGATGAAATGGAAAAAAGACTCATCCTATTCGAATTTGCAGGCGTTAGAAACATACGTTCATACAATGAGAAATATTGTCCGAAAGCAGGAGTAGAGCCGATGCCGTTTATCGTCGTTTTTATCGACGAATACGCAGATTTGTCTGATACATGCAAAAACATCGGAGAAAGCGTGGTTAGAATCGCTCAAAAAGCTCGTGCTGCCGGAATTCATCTTATCGTCGCCACTCAAAGACCTTCTGTTAACGTTATCACTGGCGTTATCAAAGCGAATCTTGGCGTTCGTGTAGCCTTAAAGGTCAAATCATCGCAAGACTCACAAACAATTTTAGGGCGCGGCGGAGCGGAAGAGTTAAACGGCCATGGCGACATGTTAGTTGATTGCGCGCAAGTTTCTCGAGGCGGCGGTTTCGTTCGTTGCCAAGGATGTTTCATCCAAGATGAGGAACTCGAGGCCGTAACGGAATTCATCAAATCGCAACAAAAAGTTGTTTACGATCCAAACTTCACCGATCTTAGCGATCATTCAAACGACGAAAAAATAGCCGAAGAAAACGAACGAATCGAAAGAGCGGCTCAGAGAGAAAAAGAAAAAGGCGATCTTTACGAGACAATCAAAGCCGATGTCATGATGCAAGAATACACCTCGATTTCAAAGATTCAAAGAACCTATTCGGTGGGTTTCCCTCGAGCGGGAAAAATCTTCAACCGTCTGAAAGCCGAAGGCATAATCGGCGAGCCAGAAAGCTCTTCATCAGCAAAAGGCGCAAGAGTTTTGGTTCACGATCCATCGATGCTTTCAAACGGCAATGAATCTTTCAATGGAGATAACGACAAATGAAGATAGGCTGCGATATCGTGGATTTAAAACGCATTAACTTAGAAAATAAAGCCTTTTTACGGGGGATACTCACCAAAAACGAATTGCTGTTATTAGAAAAGAAAAACAACAAAAAAGATTTCGTGGGCGGAAGATTTGCGGCAAAAGAAGCTTTTTTAAAAGCCTTAGGCTCTGGTCTTTCGGGCGCAAGAATGAATGAGATTGAAATCAATTACCGCGAAAGCGGACAACCCTTCATTTATTTCGATAGCAAAGAGTACGAGGTTTCCATCTCCCATGATGGCGATTATGCGATGGCGGTGGTGATAATATGAGAGATACATATGTAGCAGCAAGATTGGTCGCTCCGGACGTGATACGATTCGTTTCCTTATCGGATACCATTTTTAATGATGAAACGTTTCTTTTGCTGATCGACGACAAGGAAAAAGAACGTATTTATCCAACTAAAAATGTCTCTACGCCATCGCATACCTTCATCGAATTCAAATTATCAAAACAGCTTGAATTGGGGCATTCCTATTTTTTTTTTTTTCCTTCTTTGGGCAAATTCCCTCTTGATGTTTCGGAAGCGACTTCTTTTCCGAATTTTGACAAGAAATATTATTTTGGCGGCAAACTTGGTTCTTTTTACACGAAAAAAGAAACCTCTTGGCGCCTTTGGGCCCCTTTGGCAAGCAATGTTTATTTAGAGATCATCGAGAATGATAATAGTCGGCTTTTTAAGATGAAGCGTGAAACAAACGGCCTTTATTCTTTGACCTTAAAGGGCGACTATTTGCTTAAGCGTTACAAATATCGAGTAACAAACAATGAAATTGAAGTCTCTTCAATCGACCCTTATGGCATTTCCTCCACGGCAAACGCCAAAGAATCGGTTGTAATTGATGAAACCATTTTCGAAAGCAGCCTTTCTAAGGACGCCCTTCCTGATTTTAAATATCCTGGAGGAGTTGTTATTTACGAGGCCAACGTTCGCGATTTAACGATCGATAAAAACGCAGACATCAATAACAAAGGAAAATATCTAGGACTTTCGGAAGAGGGGAGAAAAACATCGGAAGGAAATCCAATCGGTCTTGATTATCTTAAGTTCTTAGGAATCACGCATTTGCAACTTCAACCCCTAAATGATTTCGGCTCCGTAGATGAAGAAAAAGGCCTAGAAGGCTACAACTGGGGATATGACCCTGTTCAGTATTTCGTTCCCGAGGGCTCTTATTCAAGCGATCCTAATGATCCTTTAATTAGAATTTTCGAACTTCAGAAAATGATTGAAAGTCTCCACAAGAACGGGATAAGGGTTGTTTTGGATGTCGTTTATAATCACGTATACGAATACATGTTTTCATCCCTTGAAAAAATAGTGCCAAATTATTATTTCCGAAAAAACGAAAAAGGAAGACTGACAAACGCTTCAGGTTGCGGAGATGATTTAGCAAGCGAAAGACCAATGGTCAAGAAACTGATACTCGACTCCTGTTTATTTTGGCAAAAGGCTTATAAAATCGATGGTTTGCGATTTGATTTGATGGGCTTGATTGATGCGAACGTTATTGAGAGCGTGCGTCAAGAAACAACCAAAATAGATCCGTCTTTTATCATTTATGGCGAAGGGTGGAATATGTACGTTCCCAAAGATGTTATAGGGGCAAATCTAAACAATTCTTTTAAATTGCCGAAGATTGGTTTCTTTAATGATTATTATCGCGAGAACGTTAAGCGGTATTGTTTAGGAGACATGAGCAAAAAGAACGATTTCATCTACTCTTTGCTTGGTTCTTGCCATGAATGGTCTTCAATCGGCGCCCGTTTCCAAAGCGCTTCGCAATCCATTAATTACATCGAATGCCACGATAACGGAACGTTTTTTGATTTTTTGAGTAAATCCGCTAGTTTCAGCGATGAAGAAAAACTTGAAATCGTTAAATTCTCACTCGCTTCCGTTATCTTTTCTTTCGGGATTCCCTTCATTCATATGGGTGAGGAAATCGGTCAAAGCAAATTCATGAATGAGAACACATATAATCTCGGAGACATATATAACAAATTGTCAGATAATCTTCTTGACGAACGTTTTGAAATGGTCCATTATGTTAAAGGAGCAATAGCATTAAGAAAAGCTTTAGCCATTTTTAACAAAAACGAACCAGAGAGTTTGGCTGATGCTATTAATTTCGAAGAAATTGATAAAGGCTTGCTTATGAGGGTAAAAGATAATTCCCTTTCTTCTCCCTTAAAAGAAGTTGATTTCATTTTCAATCCCACCTCGGAAGCCATTACATATTCGTATGAGGCTGATCATTACTTGATATTCACGAGTGGTGGTCTCGCCATTGGCGCTAATTTGCTTGCTAAGAATGTTTTAATCCCACGCCATTCTTTAATTATCACTGGTTTAAAAAGATAAACCCATGGTACAAGGAGAATAGAAATATGATTTCTGCCGTTTTCGTTACGGGCCGATTAGGAGAGAAAATTGCTCCATTAGGACGTTATGTTGAGATTGATCGGGTTATTCCAGGCCCTACAGGAAAATACCAAATAGATAAAATACCTGTTTTTACGTATTCCGGCGAGGGATGCTTGTTTATGAAGGCTCCGAATGGCTCTTTTATTAGTTTTAAAGGCCATATCGAAAGCGATGAAAGATTCGGGATTGTCATCCGTTTGGAGTTAGAGGAGATTTTTCCGATGAAGGAGAAGAAATCTTCGATGGTTTCTTTTTAAGTCAATAAGTTTATAATACTTAAGATATGATTAAGTATTTGAGATTGATTTTTACAGCCGGTGTGCGAATTGTTTGGGACTTTATTTTTTATATTTCTCGATATGCTAGACACCCAGAAAAATACCCTTTGGTGAAACGCTACGCCAAAATCCATAGCCTTGTTGTTTATGTTATTGACAAATTTAGAGTCGATTTTAAAGTTTCGGGTTTTGAAAATTTAAAGAAATTGGAAGAAAATAACGAGGTTTATCTGGCGGTCTGCAACCATCAATCGAACATGGATCCGATCATGATGCTTTATTTTTCAGAGAAGCCTGTATCTTTTGTCGCGAAAAAAGAAACTTTGAAGTTTCCTTTTATTGGAAAAATCATTAAATCAATCGATGGCTTTTTCCTTGATAGAGACGATTTAAGACAATCATTAAGAACGATGATCGAATTAGGAAAGCGTTTTGAGAAAAAAGATATTTCTTATATGATTTTCCCTGAAGGAACAAGAAACAAAGACTTAGAGAATAACTTATTGTTGCCTTATAAGGCAGGTGCAGTCAAATCGGCGAAAAAAGCCGGTGTAAAGATTTTGCCTATGTGCATGTATGGAAATTTTAGGCTTCTTCCTGCGCGCCCAAACTATAAGAGAATTCCCGTTGAAGTGGCCTTTTTCCCAACCTTAGATGATGAATTTGTAAAAAGCAACGATACCGAGTCAATAACCGGAAAAATTAGCGAAATGACCCTTAGCGAAGTCATCAAAGAAAAAGAAGAAGATAAACTTTTCTTTGAAAAAAGCTATCAAAAAATCCCTCTTAAGAAGGGATCTTTGAGATAATTATCGCTTTTTATATCGTTCTTCTTAAACCTTTTGGATAGTGGTTTTTAGCGATTCCTTGCGTCACTTTCACATATCCAAGAT
>CAVGNL010000191.1:0-2420 GCA_963630455.1 Prevotella sp. CAG:755 | reverse complement strand
TATTTATACAGTATATTTTTATCGATTTCTACATCTGGACGATTTGAATAGATGACGGTTGCTAATTCGCAGATTTTTTCCGCTTCATGCCAAAAAGGAAATTTATTTACTTCATCAGCTCCGATCAAAAGAAAAAGTTCATGATTCGGATATTTGCTTTTAAAGTAACTCAAAGTGTCGATGGAATAGGTTATTTCTCCTTGGCGTTTTAATTCACAATCATCGATGAAAAACGATGATGATCCGTTTTCTTGGAGAGCCAGTTTTAGCATGGCCATTCTATCGTCAGCATCAGCTTCAGGTTTTTTCCATCTTGGAATTTTAGCTGGCACAAAAGCAACATCCGCATTTAAAAACATTGATGCCTTGCGTGCTATTCTAAGATGCCCTCTATGCACAGGGTCAAAAGTTCCGCCAAAAATAATGAGTCTTTCCATTTTAAAGAATAATTCGATGATTTTTTTTGCTCGGCCTATAAAGGATTATCGTATGTCCTATAATATCCACTAAATCAGAGGATGTCGACTCGGTTAGTTCTTTGGCCAACTCAGAGCATGTTTCGTTGGAATTTTGCAAAACCTTGACTTTGATTAGTTCATGGGCTTCTAACGATTTATCAATTGAGGAAATCACGTTTGAATCTACTTCCCCTTTCCCTATTTGAATTTGAGGCTTTAAATGGTTTGCTAAGCCCTTTAGAAGAGCTTTATTTTTTGGTGTTAGCATTTATCTTTGTGTCCTTTCGCCTTCCCTGTGTATAATCCTATACCTTTTGGGACGTATATCCTTATTTTTATTGGAGTCTTGTTCTGAAACGAAATCCAACCTAATCCAGAAATAGTTATTTCATGATGAATTTTGTTTTCGAAGACAATGTCGAATATATCATAATCATTTATCGAGGAGATAAAACTTGGAGAAGGCTTTAGATATTTCTTTTCGATATATTTCATGAACAACGCATCCATGTTTGCTTTTGGGGAAATGCCTTTGACTTGAATTTTAGGCGAGAAATGAAGACTGAATGGAATTTTTTTCTCTGAGGAGAGCAAATCGATTCTCGCTAGCGAAGAGATGAAAATCGAACCGCCTTCGCTAATTGATATTTTTTTACTGATAAATGGCTTATCTCCGGAAATGTATTTGCTCATCACGTGATCATTCTTATATCTTGTGAAAGAGTTCGACAAGACGTTGCCTGGAGTATCATAAATGTAACTGCATGAATCTAACGGTATTTTCAAGACGTCTAGATTCGTTCCGAAGTATCTGCTCACGCCAACTGCGTGATTTGATTTGTTTTTGTAATTTTTTAAAAAAGCGTTGAGAAAGCAAGATTTTCCGCTCAAAGAATCACCAATGATATAAATATCGTGGCCAGCACGTTTTTCTTCGATGTATTTGACGATATCTGAGATGTCATTGCTTGAAAGCAATGAGGTTAAGAAAATATCATCCTTGCTAACTGCCAAACCATATTCAGAATAAATTCTTTCAACATAATCTTTTAGAACTTCATCCGTATATTGAGCGGGCATCAGATCTCGTTTATTAGCGATTATCACGTATTTGAGGCCTTTTACTATATCTGATGCGGCTAAATCAAAAGAGCATTCAAAGGAGGTCAAATCGATAACATTGACGATCATTGCGTCACTGGCTTTGGCGTCTTTTAGCATCGTTAGATAATCTTCGGACTCTTTCAATTTTGCTGGCAGACGATTGAAACGTTGCTTTTGATAACACGATTCGCATAAAACAATGTCTGCAATGTTAAAAAGTTTGTTTAAATCTGGCGAAATATATCCGTCGGCATCTGGCTTTTCCTCTTGAATTACTGCCCCACAACGGCAGCATCTTTTCAGACTTTCAAACGTTTCCATTAATGCTCCTCCAAATATGATTGTACGGCTCTTGATATAATTGTTTCATTTTTCTCTTTGAAAGAAAACGATTAATTTTCGTCCATATAGGGTCGATATTCGTTAATGGTTGGCATAGTATGGCTTTTATACCAGCCCCATTCGCGGCATATACGTCTGTTAGAATTTGATCGCCGATTAAAATCGTTTCTTCTTTTTTAAGGCTCTCTTTGGCAAGGAGTTTCTTCAGCCGGCCGGAAAATGGCTTTCTTAGTCCGCAGTACGAAGGGATACCTAGTTCTTTGGAGAATTCTGTCACCCTCTTATTGGTGTTATTCGAGGCTATAGCGACGAAGATTCCTTCTTTCTTTAAAGATGATATTAATTCAAAAGCTTTTTTGGATGGCTTTTCTTCTTTATAACAGGCCAAAGTGTTGTCTAAATCCAAAAGAACGTTTTTGATATTGTTTTCTTTATAAAAAGACAAGGGTATTGCGTAAACTGATTCGGCTATGGCGAATGGTATTGTTTTTTTATTCATTGTTTATATCATCATTC
>CAVGNL010000190.1:2916-4371 GCA_963630455.1 Prevotella sp. CAG:755 | reverse complement strand
TCGCAAGCCCAAGGCCAAACATCAAGAAGATATTGAGGAACAACCCCAGAAACCTCTCCGATTTCTAAGGTTACTCCCGTAACGCTCTCAATATTGTTTTTATTTGCGAATTCTTCTACTTCCTTCACTACTTCGAAGGCGATACCGAGTTCATGCATCAGCGTTCAATTGGCGGAACGGCATAGCCGGTATTCTTATTAGGGTTGTTTTTGTTGGCTTTTTTGAATTCCTTGCGTCTCTTGCGCATCATTCTAGCTTCTTTAGAACCGGAATTAGCGATGATCTTAAATCCACGCTTCAAAGCATATGGCATTAAACCAGCAATCTTATCGTCTGCATTTCGCATCGTCGTGGCTTTTGGATGGTCACGGACTAAGTGGATGGCATCGAAATCACAGCGCGTTGTGCAAATTCCGCAGCCAATGCACTTGTGAGGGTCAACAATTGAAGCGCCGCATTGTAAGCAACGTGAGGTTTCAATCTTAACCTGTTCTTCAGTAAGAGTTTTGCTGTAGTCGCGGAATGAATTCTTATAGTCGGAATTCTCATCCATCCCCGCTTCTTGCCTTCCAGCATGATCGTAATCGTCGATAACAAGATTTGATTTGTTAAGTTCAATGAAGTAACGACGATCACGCCCGATTGTTAATGAAGCGTTATATGGCGAAACGAAACGCGCTAAAGATTCGGCCGCTTCATGCCCTTGAGCAATGGCGTCAATAACAAATTTAGGCCCTGTGTAGACATCACCGCCAACGAAAATCGATTCATCGGCCGTTTGATATGTGAATTTATCGGCGATTGGATAATTTCCGTGCCAGAATGTAACTTTTGTATTTTTCAGCAAATCGCCCCATTCAATCGCTTGTCCAATGGCAAAGACAATCTTATCAGCCTTGACTTCGATTGTTTCGTTTTCATCGTATTTAGGATTGAAGCGTTTTGTTTCAGGATCGATTGTTGAGATGCATTTTTTAAGGATGATTCCACGAACATGTCCTTTTTCATCAATGAGAACTTCTTTTGGTCCCCATCCTGGATTGACCTTGACGTCTTCTGCCTCTGCCTCCTCAATCTCTTCTTTTGTGGCAGGCATGCTTTCGCGTGATTCAAGGCAGTACATTGAAACGGAATTTGCTTTGAAACGATGTGCGGTACGAGCGCAATCAATAGCGACGTTTCCTCCACCGATAACAACGCAATCTCCATCGATCGTCTGTTTTTGATTGTCGTAAGCTCCTTTAAGGAAATCTACGGCAATCGTCGTTCCGTCAGCCGAATCGTTTGGAACATTTGGACGTCTCCCACCTTGGCAGCCGATTGCAATATAGAAAGCTTTATAGCCTTCTTCTTTTAGCTGATCAATTGTTATATCTTTTCCGACTTCAACGCCGCATTTAATCTCAACGCCTAGTTCACGAATGATTTCAACCTCAGCTTCGATAACATCTTTTT
>CAVGNL010000190.1:0-2906 GCA_963630455.1 Prevotella sp. CAG:755 | reverse complement strand
ATGCCATAAGTCATCATGCCACCAGCTTTCTTATTCTTTTCGAAAACTGTTGGATGATACCCCATTAAAGCTAGATAATACGCCGCTGATAAGCCAGCTGGGCCAGCTCCGATAATAGCAATTTTTTCCTCGAAATCACCATTTACTTTTGCAATGGTTTTTTCTGGCAAAACTCTGGTTTTTGGATCAAGGTCCCTTTCGGCCAAGAATTTCTTAACAGCATCAATCGCGACAGCATCATCGATATTTCCACGGGTGCATGCTTTTTCGCAACGCTTGTTGCAAATACGACCACATACAGCCGGGAACGGATTTTCACGCTTAATCAAAGCAAGCGCTTCATCATATCTTCCTTGATTGGCCATCTTCAAATAGCCTTCAACGGCAACGTGCGCAGGGCAAGCCGTTTTGCATGGAGCTGTTCCTGTAGGGTATGTGTTATATCTAGCGGTATCACGATAGTTTTCATCCCAAGCATATTTGCCCCAATGAATCTTATCTGGGAGAGGGGCTTGTGGATAATTTATAGGCCCATCTTTTGTGCAAAGCTTTTGGCCAAGCTTAACAGCGCCCGCAGGGCAAGACTCAACGCAACGTCCGCAAGCAACACAATTCTTAGGATCTACTTTCGCTGTATAAGCGCTTCTGGAAAGATTTGGAGTATTGAATAATAAGGATGTTCTTAAGGCGTTGCATATTTTCACATCGCAATTGCAAATGTCGAAAATATGGTCTTCGCCATCTATATTTGTGATTTGGTGGACAAAGCCATTCTTTTCGGCTTTTTCCATGATTTCAAGAGCTTCTTCTTTGCTGATATAGCGTGCACGCCCAGTTTCGACGGCATAATCAGCCATATCACCAAGTTGGACACACCAATCAAACGGATCATCAGCACATCCTTCGCCGATTTTGGCTCTGGAATAACGACATGAACAAATACCGGCTGCTATATGACCATCATATTTCTTAAGCCAGTAAGATATTTTTTCTAATTTAACGGATTCATTATTTGCCGAGATTGCTTTTTCGACTGGAATAACGTGCATTCCGATGCCATCTCCGCCTTCTGGAACCATGGAGGTTATTTTTGCAAGAGGCAAAAATGTCATTCTTTCGAATCCAGATGCGACTGGCGGGTTTTTGTCAACACGTTCTTTTGTTGAATTGAAAAGTTCAGCACTTCCTGGGACATAATAACTCAAACGATAACGTTTGATGCGTTTTGGGTTTGCGCCAGGTATAGGTCCATCATCATTATAATGATCACCATAGTCATATTCGATGATGCCATGTTCAACACAAAGCTCGAGGGCTTCCTTAAAACGGATTGGATCCATTTTCTTGTTTTTGGCATAGAATTCTTCAAACGTGTACCACTTTCTTTGTTTGATGCTAAGAAGAATGTCGACTTCATCTTCGTTCATCAATTCGCGCATTGCCCAAAATTCTGGGCACTGGGTCGATGGATGAAGTTTTGTTTCAACATTATCCGTGATCTTTGCCGCTAACTTGAGAAATTTCTTTGTTAATTTCTTTTCCTCTTCCGTTTTCGGCTCAAAACCTTGCCATTTAGATATGGTCTCGGGTTTCCCTTTAAGTTGCTCTGGCATATTATTTCCTCCACTCTTGAACTTTATCGTCCAAATAAGTAACAATTTTTTGAATTCCCTCTCCAGTTTTTGCAGAATAAGGAATTACAGTTGCTTTCGGGTTGATTTTCTTGATGAATTTTTCCACCTCGTCAACATCAAAGGAGAAGAAATTCATCGCGTCAATTTTGTTGATAAGAACTAAATCGCAGCCCTCAAACATATTCGGATAATTGAATGGTTTAGAATCGCCATCTGGAACCGATAAGATGCAAACGTTTAAACAAGCACCTGTATCGAAATTAGATGGGCAAACCATATTTCCAACGTTCTCAAGAAAGATTAAGTCCAGCTTAATGTCTTTGAAGTAAAGAAGCCCATCACGCACCATGTCGGTGTCGATATAGCAAAGGGAATCAGTATGAATCTGTAAAGATTTAACTCCCGTTTCCTTGCTAACCTTGATGGCATCAACGTCGGAATCCAAATCCGCTTCCATAACGCCAACTTTATATTTGGTCTTTAATTTGTTAATCAAAGAAATCAGCGTTGTGGTTTTGCCTGCACCAGGAGAAGACATGACGTTCGTCAAGAAGATTTTTTTCTCTTTTAACATCGTCCTCACACGGTCACCATCTTTCTTGACGTTTTCGAAAATATTAGTGCCAAGAATAATTGTTCTTCTCCCGTCTGACATGTCTCAATCCCTATTTAGGCATTAATTATTATACTTGCGTATATGCGTAAAGTACTAGATTTTTTTTTTTTTTTTGGTTAGATTAAACTAACAAAAAGTTGCTTTTCATTATTTTTTACCGAAAAATAACTAATTGCGCATATTTCAAAACAAATAAAAAACTTGTCATACCGATTTTCATTGGTTCTAACAACAGCTTTTTACATTTAGAAAAGCGAAGTTAAGCGTTTTATAACTCTTTCTTTTCCGAGAATCTCAATAACTTCATGTAGGTTTGGAGAATCCTTGGAACAAGTCAAGGCAATACGAATGATTTCCGCAGCATCAGATACGGATCCTTTATATGCGTCGGGATTGTTTTTATAATCCTTGTTCGCAATCGCAAAGCCGTTTTCTTTTGCGACTTCTTTAACGGAGTTCCACCAAGTTGACTCGTCGACGCCATATTGCATCTTATTCGCCGCTTCAGCCATGAATTTTTTCAAGAATTCTTTGTCGAATTTTTCGTTAAATGGCAATGGATTTTTGATTAATTCCGCATAATCGGCATCATAAAAGAACTTGGTTGCTGGCTCGATATCAGAATATTTAGCATAATCCTTCCTTGGATTCGCTCT
>CAVGNL010000189.1:0-2089 GCA_963630455.1 Prevotella sp. CAG:755 | reverse complement strand
CTCTTGGCGAAGAGCCTTTTTCCTATGACGAGGATGATTTCTACTGCAATTTATTAGTTAGGAAAAAGAGGCCAATCAAGGAAACGCTGCTTGATCAAACGCTCATCGTGGGGATTGGAAATATCTATGCCTCAGAGATTCTTTTCGCCTGCAAAATAAATCCTCGAACGCAATGTAAGGATATTAGTAGAAAAGAGGCCTCAAGCATCCTCAAAGAAACGATAAAGATTCTTGAAGAGGCAATTAAGCAAGGAGGTTCAACCATTCGTTCATTTCACCCTAGAGAAGGCGTTTCGGGAAATATGCAAAACGAATTGCAGGTATATGGAAAAGAAAACAAGCCTTGCCCTATATGTTCTTCACCGATAAGAAAAATTAATATGGGCGGAAGGAGCAGTTTCTATTGCCCTAAATGCCAAAAAGAAAAGGATAAAGGATTGCTTATTGGTGTAACGGGGCCTATAGCAGCAGGAAAAAGCACGATAACTTCTTATCTTTCAGAAAAAGGTTGCATCGTTCTTGATGCTGATAAATACGCTCATGAATCCTACGAAGATAAAAAAGTTAAAGAAGCCCTGAAAAAAGCTTTCCCAAATGCTTTCTCAAAAGGCCGTATCGATCGGAAGAAACTTCTCTCTATTGTTTCTAAAGACGCAGAGAAAATGCGTCTTTTAAATTCCATCATCCACCCTTATGTGTATAAAAGAACGGAAGAAGACATAAAAAAGAACCATGAGAAAAACATCGTCATAGATATGCCCCTTCTACTCGACTCCCCATTCAAGGATCGTTGCGATTATATCATCGGCGTCGACGCGCCTATCGAAATACGCAAAAAACGCCTGTTGGAACGTGGCGTCGATGTTAATAAGGCTTTGGCTTTGAATTCCTCGTTTTCTCTTAAAAGACTCAAGAAAGAAGCAAATATCTATATTGAAACGACCGAAAGTATCTCTTCCACAAGAGAGAAACTTGATCAATATAAAATCATTTAATCTCTTAAAAGATTCTCGAAACCTTTTTCTAAATGATATTCAGCCCCAACATCCTTAAGATTGTTTCTGATCAATGAAACGAGTTTTCTCGCTAAAATCTTCGAGGAGTATTTGTTGCCGTAAAGCTCTTCAATCTCAGATAAGGAATAGTCCGAGGAAATAAGGGTCATTCCGTGTCTTTTGGAACGCTCATTCAAAAGAGGGATGACGATTTGATCGCGGACATAGTCTGATTTGTATTCCGAGCCGAAATCGTCAATAACCAAGCAATCAAGCGTGATCAATTCATTCATCGTTTTGTCGAAAGCGTCTTTGTCTTTGATTGCCAAGCCTTTAAGCTCATCGAAACGTTTATTGGCGTTTATAAAAGCGACTTTTTTGCCTTTTTTGGCCATATCATTGCTAAAAGAGGCCAAAGCGTAGCTTTTCCCTACCCCTAACGATCCGTAAACGAAAAACCAGTTTTTAAACTTGTCTTTCAAAGAAAGGGCAATATGTTTCTTTAATTCCTTCTCGCGCCCGCTTCTAAAGCTTTTAAGCGAGGCATCTAGCCAAGAATCGGAAAAATCGCGAATGAAGTAATTTTCCAAAAGGCGCCTTTCTTCTTTGGCGAATTCCGTTTCTTCATATCGGCAAGTCAGTTTGCCAGAATCAGAGATTTCCAAGACCATTTGCAAAGTGTTCGGATCATTTTTCACTTCCTTGCGATTGTCTTGGTAAGTTATTAGCAAAGGAAGATATGAAGGAATTTCCTCATCTGTTATTCCCAATTGATTAAGAAGATTCATCAATTCTTTATCGTTTTTGACATCTTCAAGAAGCGAGGTGATGCGTCCTTGATCCATTTTGTAGCCTAAATGGCTCATTTTCTTTAATTCTTCCATCTTTTTTACCTCATAGGCTATCTAAAATAGCATCATAATCCTCATCGTCAACTTCTTCGTCTTCTTTTTCGTCTTTATCAACAATCTTTTCTTTTTCATTGTTAGCCACAGGATTTTCCGTTTGTTTTTTTGCGTATTTTTTAGCTGGCTGTTTCATTTTCGACGAAGCGTTTTCAAGGTAATTAAGAGTGTCGATAGCGGTTAAAACGC
>CAVGNL010000188.1:0-5649 GCA_963630455.1 Prevotella sp. CAG:755 | reverse complement strand
AATTAACTCTTGGTTGAAAGCAAATATCGAAAAAGAGGCATCGTTTTAATTATGAAAAAGAAAAAACATAAGAAGATAATCATTATTGTTTCGAGCTCTATTGCAGGATTGCTTGTTAGCGTGGCCGCAGCCTTCTTTATTTATGTAAGCATCTATAATCACGCGACAGAGAACGCTCTGAAATATTTAAATGACACAGAAACAGTCAAAGTTGTTGATAACGATTCTTATTTGAGTTTCGCCCCCAAAAAGAGTGATAAGAATGTGGGATTTGTTTTTTATCCAGGAGGTAAGGTGGAATATAAAGCCTATGCTCCAATTTTAAGCACGTTATCATCTGAAGCTGGCATAACTTCAGTGCTTGTTAAAATGCCCTTCAATTTAGCTGTGTTTAATGTCAATGGCGCAGACGGGAAACAAGCGTTATTTCCAGAAATTTCAATTTGGTACATCGGAGGCCATTCTTTAGGCGGAGCGATGTCTTGTTCTTATTTGCATAACCATTTAACGGAATATAAAGGAATAATTCTTTTTGCCGCTTACTCAACTTTTGACCTCACCTCAAATAACGAGCTACGTTCACTTTCTTTGCTTGCTGGCAATGATCAAGTGCTCAAAAAAGAAAAATATGATTCCAATAAAAAGAATTTGCCTAATTTACTAGAGCAAACAATGGATGGAGGAATCCATTCCTTTTTTGGAGATTATGGCATTCAAAACGGAGATGGGAAACCAACAATTACCGTTGAAGAACAACGAGCCTGGATAGTTAAAAACATCGCGACATTCGTTTTATAAGGGAATAAAAGTTTAACGATTTGGCGGAATGCTTTAAAATCATACGAAAGAAAAGCATGAACGAGAACGCTATCGCTAAAGAAATATCCCTTTCAATTAAAGAAGGAAAATGGTTGACGATTATCTACGATTCCTCAAAACAAAATAGGGATACGTCGTTTTGGTGTTTTATCGAAGACATAAATCCTGACAAACAAATACTCAAAGTGAGCGCTTTTAATGATTTCAAAGGGACGGATATCATTGAATGCAATCTTTCCTTCAAAAAGATCAAGGAAGCCAAGGTGATAAATTTCACCACAGGAAAATACAATCAAAAACTAATCGATAAGATAAATTCAAATATCACCGCTTTTTCTTGGCTGAAATACGAAAACTTCAACAATAACATCCTTCGATATTTAGAAGAATGTTCCAATGCTGACTCTGATCCTTATATTGCCGATTACTCCATGATAGAAGGAATAGATGCAGAAAAATTAGAAGAAGAGAAAACATATCCTTTATCGTCTGAGCAAATTCATACCTTAGTTCGAAGGGTCTTAAGAATGGATTTAGATGAATGGGATAAAAAGCAGTCGGAGTTAGCGCTTTCTAGGTTCTCTATTGATGATGGCGAGAAGAAATATGTTGTTGTTTATCAAAAGGTCGTTTTCTCTCCTGGTGAAAGCGAGATGAAAGTTGTAAGCGACCTTATCGTTAATCCAACCTTCCTCATTGATGGCAAGAAACACTCTTTATCTTCATACACAGAACTCAATGCCGCAGAATTCCGTTCTCTTTTGAAAGAAGATTTTAATAACGCTATCGAAATCATCAGAGAAGGGCTTCGTTACAAAGAGAAAATAAATACTCGTCCTGAATTCTTTTGTTTACAAAGAGACATTCAAGTTAATTTAGCATCTCTTTTCGATCGGATAGAAGATAAATGGTCTAGTGGCCAACTCAATGCTCCTTTAAAAGCTTTTTTCGGCAATTCTAGCCTTACAAATAACGGAAAATTTTTGCCTGGAATAGTTATTTTCGATAAGCGGGTTAACGCCGATCAGGCACTATTGATATATAACGCGCTTAAAAACAAAATAACCTATGTTCAAGGCCCTCCAGGAACTGGCAAAACGCAAACAATCTTTAACACCATACTTTCTGCTTATTTTGGCAACAAAACCGTTTTGGTATCAACAAATAACAACAGGCCGTTGGAAGGAATTATTCAAAAAATAAATTTTTCTTATCAAGGCAAAGAAATCAATTTCCCATACTTAAGATTGGGCAATTCATCAAAGGTTGAAGAAAGCATATTAAGAATTAGAAAGATGCTTGAAGTAGAAACAAACGAATCCCTATCTTTTAATGAACTTGAAGAGCTAAAAGAGAGCGTCCTTGCTAGAAACAAAGAAGCAGTGCTCTCTTTAACAAACTTCCAAAAAAGGAAAACGGTAATCGAAAACCTCCGATTCTTAGATAAAGCCCTGTCTCTAGGGGCAAAAACAAGCACAGCGAAAAAGCAAAGGCAAAAGCTCGAAGAGGAACTCCAAGAACTTCCTGATATTACAGAAGATCAGCTTATTTCATCTTTTGTTTCTCTGAAAAACGACGAAGAGGCCCTAAAGTATTTGTATCATTCGTCTTTAAACCGAATCAAAAAACTTAAAAATAATCGATTCAATGAATTTAGGGACATAATTCAAATTCAAGATTTAGCGAAAGCAAGGATGAAATTTAATTCTTTTATCGGCAGTGATAAAAATTTAGCTTTGCTCACAAGCGTTTTCCCAATCATTTTTACGACGAACATATCCGCGTCTCGTTTAGGAAATACGGATTTCTTATTCGATTTAGCGATAATGGATGAAGCCGGCCAAGCAGACATAGCGCACTCCTTGTTACCGATATCTCGAGGAAAGTCTCTTTTGCTTGTCGGCGATGAGGACCAATTAACTCCAGTAATCAATCTAGATAGCAAAATTAACGAAGATTTACGTAAGAAATATGAAATTTCCGATGAATATGATTATTTGACCAATTCCATTCTTTCAACAATGAAAGACGCTGATAAAGTCAGCAATAGAGTTCTTCTTCGCGATCATTATCGTTGTGGGAAGAAAATCATCAATTTCAGCAATAAGTATTTTTACGAGAACAAACTCAGACTTCAAAAAAGTCTTAATAATGGAGGGGTCGAGTACCATCAGACGATTAATTACGTCAAATCTCCTTTAAGGAATCAGAATTTTCAAGAAGCAGAGAATGTTGTTGAGTATTGCAAAAAGGCTAATCTAAGCGACTGCGCGATAATCACTCCTTTTGTCAACCAAGCAAATCTTATAAATTCTTTGCTTGAAAGAAACGGCTTGTTAGGAATCAAAGCCTCAACAATCCATTCTGTTCAAGGGGATGAGAAAGAAACGATTGTCATTTCGACTGGCGTATCAAAATTCTCTTCAAGCGGTGCTTTAAAATGGATGGAAACACATGGGGAGATTGCAAACGTTGCTGTTTCAAGAGCAAAAAAGAAACTCGTTGTTTTTGCCGACGAGGACGCTTTAAGAAAAATGAAAACGGGGGATGATGTTTGGAATGAACTGGTCGAATATTGTCGGAGCAACGGTTCTTTTGATGTTGTGCCGCCAAATTATAAGAAAGCGGCCATAGGTCGATCTAACTCTTCTTTAAGCGAAGATGAGTTTTACGCGACAATTCAACAAATAGTATCCATCCGAAAGAAACTTAAGGTTGTTAGAAACGTTCCTTGCAAAACAATTCTCGGAGAGAAGGGATCTTCTTTTAATGGCGAGTTTGATTCGGTAATCTACGAAAAGACGATTTTCGGCCCTTTTGTACCAATGTTCGCATTTGAGTTTGATGGTGGGGAGCATTTCTCTGACATAAAAAGAATTTCCGCTGATAAAAAGAAGGCCGATATTTGTAAATCAATCGGGCTTAAACTCATCAGATTGCCGAATTCGTTCTCTAAGGATTATGAGTTTTTGAAGAAATTAATCGAGGGTTCTAAAGGGGAAGATGAAGCAGAACAGCTTTCTTTGTTCTGAATGTTTATATGAAGAGGATTTAAAAATGAAAGAAGAGACAATTGAAAGAATTCATAAATTCATCAATGATCGCGATTGGTCAAAATTCCATTCGCCAGCCAATTTAGCCAAAAGCATTTCAATCGAAGCCAATGAGCTTCTTGAGTGCTTCCAATGGAACGACGATGATTATAATTTGGAACACGTTAAAGAAGAGTTGGCCGATGTAATCATCTATTCCCGTGACTTATTGGACAAGTTAGGTTTAGATGAAGATGAGATCGTCAATTCGAAGATGGAGAAAAATGAAAAGAAATATCCAATCGATAAAGCCAAAAGCAGGGCAACAAAATACACCGATTTATAATCTATATGTATTTGTTCCCGCCTTCTTTTTGAGCACGTAAGAAGCAATCGCCCCTCCTAAAGAGATTAGAGAAGTCACAAAAGCCGGCAGCGTGCCTGCCCCAACAAAAAATGTAATTCCGCTATAGAAATTATACTGGATTGCTTGGACGATGCTTGTATAGATAGGCCCAATAATCATCAACAATAGGCATAGCCCACAAATCGTTGAAGTAAAGACGATTGTTGTTTTTGGGTTGTCTTCTTTATGAAGGTTTCTTGTTAATAAGAAAGATAAAACGCTTATTGCCACGATGATTAACAAAGCAAGAACGAAGAAGATCATTGAGAACACAACGATTTCATTGGCAACGGAAATTGAACACGATGAAGAAGAAACACCTCTTGCCAAGATTATTAATGTGCTATTGAAAATGCTTATGAAACCATAATACATAATCACATTGCCGTTTCTCGCTGATAGATATCCAGTGCCAATCGTGGAAATAAGACCGATTATTTGGAGAATGGCCATCGTTAAGCATATATATGAGGAAAAACAATAACCCCTTCCTTTTTTGAAAGTAAAAACAAAACGGTAAATGAGTTTCAAGACGAGCATTATATAGCCGAAAATAATGATGCCTAATGTAGCGGCTCCCTTATTTGCGCCCAGATAAGCGTTTAGCATAATCGTTTGGAAGAAGGAAGCGGTGATTATTGAACCGATTAAGCACAAATCACTGCTTGATTCTTGCTTGGTTTGCAAGCATTTGATTTCTTTGATTAAGCCTTTGATGCTGAAAAAGAAAATACCCACATAGAACAAAACAATCATCAATGTCAAAGTCAATCCGCTTGTTGCCGTTTTAATATCCATTATCTGGGAAGCGGCCGAACCAACGGTGTATCCTATGTTTTCGCTAAAGAAAGAAGGGATGCTCCATATTCCTATGAAGTTATCGCCGTTTTTCAAATATGGTGCAAAGCTAATTAGAATCGCAAAGGAAAAGAAAACGATCATTCCTATGGAAAGTATTAGCGAAAATATTCTTGCCAATTTTTCTTTGTAGCACTTTTTTTCTTTTGCCTGTTTTAGCTCTTTTTTCTCAAGCGTAGCACCGCACATTTCGCAATAGGTGGAATCATTTGAGTTTTCGAATCCGCATTCAGGACATTTTTTCGTCGTTAAAGAAGACCCACAATTCTTACAAAAAAGAGCAGAGTCATTATTCTCTTTTCCACATTTCGGACAATTCATATAATACCCTCTTTCAATATTAATTTGATTCTATCACGTTTATGAAACGCTATATACAAATAGAAGTTCATTATTTATGTTAAATGACAAGGTAATCACGAATGGACGATCAGCCGCGTCAAAGGTCCGAAAATTTGCCAATTAGCTGTTTTGTTGCTTATTCTAGAGACCCCGGGAAGTTCGCAGAAGAAAGGAGAAAAAGCAAATATGGCG
>CAVGNL010000187.1:0-4817 GCA_963630455.1 Prevotella sp. CAG:755 | reverse complement strand
GATTTAAAGGTTATATTTTTAGTATAAGTTTCGTTATCGTTATCTAAATGATCAAAAGTGTATGATTTATATTCTGTGCTACTGGTGATTGATGCTGCTGTACCCGTGGTATAAGCATCTGAGGTAACAACATAACTCGAATTACTATCCGTTCCATATAAAGCGGCTTTAACTTCTACGCTTTTTATCAGGATGGAAGCGTCGAAATTAATCTTTAAAGAAGGTTGAGATGTTGCAGCGCCTAATTTAAGCGGATAATTAATGGTCTCATCATCCGCATCTGTTCTAGCAATTCCTGTAACTTTAGTTACTTCGTAAGTGATGGTAAAACCATCAAATCCAACAGCCTTGCACATTGTAGCGGCACTAAAAGTTGAACTTTTACTATCCAAATCACTTTTAAGGCTTGTATCGCTTAAAGATTTGGCACCGAAGTAAAATGTTCCGGTTTTTTCTACAAAACTTGAAGATACCCCCCCTCGATCATTCTGGTCTGATTTTTGGCTAAATCAGAAAAAGCGTTGCCTTCGAAATTCGGAGTAACAAGTAAGGCTAGACTACTTAGTATAGCTAACTTCTTCATTTAAGTTCCTCTCCTTAGATATTATTCTGGATTGATCTATTTGCAAAACGAATAATAATTCAATCTGAAAACTATATTAGCATCAGTAAGTTGTCTATTCAATATATGCCTTAGGATACGACGGTGTTTTTGCTCATTCCTATGTTTTTAGATAGTTTAAGCAATTAAAAAAGCTCCATAACAATACTTATGAAGCAAGAAATGCAATGGTGCCCCGCCGCAGAGTCGAACTACGGATTGAACCTTACCATGGTTCCGTTATACCGTTTAACTAGCGGGGCATGCCTTATCGGCGAACATGATTATAGATAATTAGAAAAATCAATGCAAGGAAAACTAGTTATCACTCGTTATTTCGCCCAATAAGTCATAGACTCCGGCTTTAAGAATCTTGACTTTGACCACATCCCCTTCATTGAGTTTCCTTTCCGACTTGAAAAAGATATTGCCATCTATCCCATCGGGGGCGTTCCAATATGAGCGAAGAGAATACATTTTCTTCATTTCGTCGTACCTTATGACCAATCCTTCCATCGTTTCCCCTACTCTTTCTTTGTTAAGAGAAAAACTGATTAGTCTTTGTTCTTCCATCAATTCGTTGTAACGTTCTTTCTTTTCTTTTTCGGGAACTTGGTTTTTACGCTTATACGCAGCCGTTCCTTCTTCCCTGGAATATGTGAACACGCCTAAGTGGTCGAAACGAATTTCTTTTATGAAAGAAAGGGTTTCTTCGTGATCTTCCTTATTTTCATTCGGGAAACCGGCGATTAAAGTCGTTCGAAGGACGGCATTAGGGATCTTTTGACGAATTTTTTTGAACAAAAGGCGCATATCTTCGACGTTCCCATGGCGATTCATTTCCTTAAGAACGTGATTTGATGCTGATTGAATTGGAACATCGAAATAGGGCGCGATGCTTCTAGAAGAAGCGATGAAATCAAGTTCTTCATCCGTAACTTCCTCAGGATAAAGATATAACAAACGAATGGAATAAAATCCAAGAGCGTCAAGTTCCTTCATCAAAGCAAGCATATCAGGTTTTGATTCAGGAAAATCTTTCCCATAATGCATCGGATCTTGGGAAACCAAGGAAATTTCTTTGATTCCGTCTTCTTTAAGCTTTTTGGCTTCTTGGATTATCTCTTCTAAGGGGCGGGATTTCATTCGTCCACGGATATATGGAATGGCGCAGAAGGCGCACATATTGTCACAGCCATCGGAAATTCTAAGATATGCCGAATAAGAAGAAGTCGAAATTACCCTCCTTAAGGGCGAAATCGGCAAAAGGTCGTTTTCGCCAATCAATTCTCCGATTTTCGCGTGCAACGAGGCATATTCTTTCAAAGGAACCCAAAGATCGACCTCGGGGATTTCTTCTTTAAGTTCTTGAAAATTTCTTTCCACAAAACAGCCTACAGTGACAAGCTTGGCATTGTATTTCGCCATTTCCAAAATCGTTTCGATGGCTTCTCTTTTGGCGGCTTCGATAAAACCGCACGTGTTAACGATGATTAAATCCGCATCTTTCGGAGAAGATGATAAAGTATAAGAAGTTAAAGGGAACATCGCCAAAATCATCTCGGAATCAACAAGATTTTTAGCGCACCCTAAAGAAACTAAGCAAACTTTCTTCATCTTAATTATTTTTCTTCGTGAGCGCCATCTTGCGGTATAGAAACGGTGAGTATGTTTTTCGCTGAATAGTATTTCTTCATTCCTAAAATGAAGGAATCATATTCTTCTTCAGGGACAAAGCAAATTATCGATCCCGCAAGTCCCCCGCCCATGACGCGGGCGGATCCTCTTTTAAGGAAAAGAGAGGCTCTTTCTACGGCTTCGAGAGGCGAGGATGAATAATTTCTTCTGATCATGACGTTATGCAAAAGGGCCATTTGCGAAAGCTCGCTTTCTTTCTCAAGTTCAAGGAACCAATCGAAATTGTCTTTTTCAAAAGCGATCTTTGCCCTTTGAACCCTTTGGTCCTCGCTAACATAATGCAACGCTCTAAGCCTTGCGCGTTCCTCCATCAAAACAACGTGTATTTTTTGATAGAATTCTTCCAAAGGAACTTCTGAGAGGACATCTTTGTGGAAAATGTCTTTTGCCACTTCTTTCATGTCGTTTGGCATTTCCGAATATAAATCAGAAAGACCGGCATGGGAGGAGCCGGGATTGACAATGACTATTTTCATTGGCCAGGAAGGGAAAGGGAGAGGTTCCACTTTCGGATTTGTCAAATCGGAAAAATCCAAATAGCAAACCCCGCCAAAAGACGAACCGCACTGGTCAAGAAGGCCACTAGCCTTTCCAAAATAGACATTTTCAGCGAATTGTCCGATTCTAGCTTTATCGATTTTCGAAATCTTGCCTTCGTTATAAAGGGCGTTTTCAACTTCGGCAACGTAAAGCTCAAAGGCGGCAGAGGAAGAAACGCCCGCCCCTTTATAAATGTCAGAAATAATCGCCGAATCAAAACCGCCAATCTTATAGCCGAAATTCTTTAAGCCCTTCAAAACTCCCTTGACTAAAGAAATCGGGCGACCGTTTTCTTCTTTTTTTGGCTCGAGTTTATTTATATCGACCTCAAAAGAGCCATATCCTTCCGAATAAAATCTAATGATATCATCTTCTCTTTCCTTAACCGATCCTTTGATTCCTTGGGAACAGGTTGCGACGATGCAATGCCCTCTTTGATGATCGGTGTGGTTGCCGATTATTTCTAGCCTCCCATAAGAAAGAAAATGTCTGGAAGGCTTGAGGGAGTATTCCCTCTCAAATATCTTATCTATCTTTTTGAAATTGCTCATTTTTATTCTCCAAATGTTTCTTCGATGAATTTCTTTAAGCCTTTATGGCCTTTTTCGGTATCTTTGAAAACAGCGACGTTTTTTAGGATATTCTGGCATACCTCGTTAACGTATTCTTCGGCTGTCTTTCCTTCTTTCAAGGCCTCAATCATTTTGCCGAAATCCTTCATGTCTGGGAACTTTGCCAAATATTCCTCTTTAGCAAGTTTCGAAGATTCTTTAGCCTCTTCGATCTGTCTTTTCAAACGCGCGGGAAGAATGAATAAGCCAGCCGCTTCAATAAGACCGATACCTTCTTTTTTGATATTGAAATATTCTGAATGAGCATGGAAGAGGCCATCTGGATATTCTTCGGTGCAACGATTGTTCCTTAGCAAAAGGTAGAGGCTGTATTCTTCGCCTCTCTTTTGTGAAATTAAGGTTATGGCGTTATGCCTACTTCCGTTTTCATAGGCGATGATATCATTTTCTAAATCATCATAAGTAAGCCATTTATCGAGAATTCTATCCGCTTGGGCGATGACGTCTTCTTTGTCTTTTCCTTCGATTTTCAAAGCAGTTACATAAAAATCAAGGACTGATACTTTGCTGCCTTTGCCTGATAAATAGACTTCTTCGCGATTCTTAGCTTCGAAAATCGGAAGAAGAGGAAGCCCTCCTTGGAAATGCTCATGATCAAGAATTGAGCCGCCGACTATTGGCAAATCAGCATTTGATCCCATGAAATAAGAAGGGAAACGATCAACGAAATCAAGCAATCTAACGAACGTTTTGTGCTCAATCTTCATCGGCGAATGTTCATCTTTAAAGCAGATGCTATGTTGCTTGAAATAGCCATATGGAGAATATTGGAGATACCACTTCTCACCGGCTAGCTCTAGAGGGATAAAACGAATCGTTCCGCGTGCTGGGTGTTTTGAATCGCCATAAAACCCTAAATTGTCGTGACAAAGACGGCATTTTGGATAATCGGAAGAGACTTTCGTCAGAAGTTTGGCTATATCCTTGTTGTTTTTCTCTGGCTTTGAGAGATTGATCGTTATTTTTAAAGAAGGCCCGTCAGCAAAAGAAGCGTTCCATTCAAGGTTTTGCTCAACCTTCGTTTTTTGGAAGTAGCCGTTATTAATCGCCAAGGAATAAAGATAATCAAGCGCCTTTTGGTCGCTCTCTTTTTCTAAAGCAAAGAAATTCTCGTTGACTTTACTAGGTCTCGGGGACAATAAGCCGAGAACGAAATCCGCTTTAAGAAAGGCTTCCTCTTCGCTAAGATTGCTCTCTTTCATCTCATGATCGATGATTTTTTGAATAAGAGAGTCTGGAACGTCGAGCTTGGCGATTTTTTCTTTGTCGATGCTTCCTTGATAAGGCTCATCCAAGGAAAACAAATGCAAGAGGGTGTTTTTAAAATAAGTTTCATCCTCTTCGTC
>CAVGNL010000186.1:0-3741 GCA_963630455.1 Prevotella sp. CAG:755 | reverse complement strand
GAATATGCTGATTTTATGCTTTCCTATAACTTTGCAAAAGACACTAATGACGATCAAGAAGATACCGATGAAGAGGAAAATGAAATCAAGAATTATTCCGTCTCTCAATTAAAAGATAAACTTCTATCATTTGCTAAGGCCATTTTGGATTTAGACTCCTCTTATCTTCTTGGCAAAGAAATAAAAGACAAAAAAAATAAGAAGGCCGCCATTGCTAAGTACTTGCTTCCAGCTTTTGCTTATGCCTACGACAACGTGGAATATCTAACCTATGTCTCCTACAAAACAGATGAATTCAAAGATAGGACAAAAAGGCTTTCCGTTAAATTCTCTAATGAGATGTTTGAAAGAAAACTTCCAGAACTCGATATACCTTCTGGTTTAAGACTTGATGATGATGAAATCATTTTTGAAAAAATAGAGAAGAAAAGAGCTTCTAAAATTCTAGAAGACGATGAGAATCCGCTTGGTGGACGTTTCGAATATGGCACTCATTTGCATCGCTTGCTTGAATTGGTTGATTTCAAAAATCCGAATTTAGATTACATCAAAGATAAAAACGATAAAGCAATTATTGAAAAAGTTCTTTCCTTACCTTTGATGCAAGAGGCGCTTTCCGCAAAAGAAGCTTTCCAAGAATATGGTTATTTCGATGAAAAATATCGTACGTCTGGTTTCATTGACTTAATGTTTATTAAAGATGGGCACATAAATATTATCGATTACAAGAGCAGCAACATTGACGATCCTGCTTATTTAGATCAGCTTCACGTCTATCAAAGAAACATTCAAAAAATCTTTAATGTTGCTAGTGATAAGATATCTCTTTATTTACTTTCGATTTTAAAATGCGAAGTAAGAGAGATTCCTGTTGAACTTTAATAAATTTCTTCGCTTTAAAAGTAAAACTTAATGGTGTTTAATCGCTGATTTTTGAATTTTATAGATTATATAAAGTCATAAAATTAAATGAAAAATAGAGCAAAACCATCTTATTTTTATTCTCGTGGAATAATGCGTATTTTTTGAAAAATCAAAGTTGATAGATTTTTTTTAATTGCTAAATGCCTTTCTAACTAATTATAGATATTATTAAGTTTTTTCTTTAAAATATTTTCGTTGTATATGAATGACTATCTGTTAGACGCTCAAGAATTGTTTCGACTTCTGAAAGGCGGTTTAAATCGTCTAGCTAGAAACGAACGAATGATAAATGAATTAAATGTGTTCCCCGTTCCTGATGGGGATACCGGAACTAATATGCGTATCACTTTGGAGAAAGGCTTAGAAAACGCAAAAGACCTTTCATCTGTCGGCGCATTTTTTTCTGATGTGGCTTTGGGTTCTCTTTTTGGGGCTAGAGGAAATTCAGGCGTTCTTCTTTCTCAATTTTTCAAGGGGATGTCTATTTATTTTGACGGGAAAGAAAGTATCTCTCCAACAGATTTTCTGCTTTCCTTAAAAAGCGGATATCAAAAAGCCTATGAAGCCGCGATTGAACCTATCGAAGGAACTATTTTAACAGTTGCAAGAGAAAGCGTAGAGACCACATCGAAAGAAGTCGACTCAAAAATCGATTTCAAAACCCTTCTCCAAAAACTTGTTTCGAATATGTCTATTTCTCTTTTGAACACGCCAAATCTTTTGCCTGTCCTTAAAGAACATGGGGTTATCGATTCTGGCGGGAAAGGCTTGCTTTGCATTTTTGAAGGCATCTTGGAGACGTTAGAAGGAAAGGAAGACGTAACCACAGAAATGCCTAACGTCTCTAACGAGGGCGAAAACATTAAATATTCATCTTTCAATGCCGATTCTGTTTTGGATTATGGGTATTGTACGGAATTTATTTTGCAGTTATTAAACGAAAAAATAAAAAAACAAGCTTTTTCTTTGAATGATTTTATTTCTTATCTTAAAGGGGTTGGAGATTCTATTGTCGCCTTTGAAGAAAAAAATCGCGTAAAAGTTCATATACACACGAAGACACCTTCATTAGTGATTTCCAAAGCTCAAGAATATGGCGAATTCATTTCTTTTAAGATGGAGAATATGTCTTTGCAACATAACGAGACGCTCATCTTAAAAGAAGAAAAGAAAAAGGAAAGAAAAAAATTCGCTATCATTGGTGTCGCCCAAGGGAAGGGCTTGTTAAAACTTTTCAGGGATTTAGGATGCGACTATGTTCTTGATGGCGGAGAAACAATGAATTCATCTGTTTCCGATTTTCTTGAAGCGATTGAAGCCTCAAATGCCGACACAGTTTTTATTCTTCCTAATAATTCGAATCTTTTCTTAAGCGCCATTCAAGCATCATCAATAATTAATTCCTGCAAAGTAGAGGTTATTGAATCCCAGACAATTCAAGAAGGCTATATGGCCCTTCAAAGCATCATCAAATACGCTTCAAAAGACGAAGTGAAGGCTACTTTAGAATCGGCAATTGAAAACGTGGATTCTTATTTTGTCGCAAAATCTTCGAAAGAATCCTCACCTAATGAAATTTGTCATTATTCATCTGGAGATTATTTAGGGGCGAAAAATCACTCTATTCAATCGGCTGGAAAAACGCTTAATGAAGCAACGATTAAACTCATTAAATCTATCCCAGGAATCGAAGACAGACCATTTTTGTTTGTCTTTTACGGAAAAGACGTAGTAGAAAAAGACATCAATGAGTTAAAAGCGTTTTTGGATGAAGAATATCCTTTACTCGATGTAGGTTTTATCGAAGGCGATGAATCGATTTATTCGTATTTAATAGGAGTTAGCAAATGAATAAAGTAATCATTGACACGCTTGGGTCAGATAATGGAGTTAACGAAATAATCGAAGGCGTTTTATTGGCAAAAAATAAATATCCAGGCATTCGTTTTGTGATTGTCGGTGATGAAAAATATCTTTCCGAATATATTTTTGAACATAATTGCTCCCCCGATGATTTTGATTATATTAATACCACCGAAATTTTGACGAATAATCAGAATCCAAAAGATATTTTAAAGAATGAGAATAAATCATCCCTGGCACTTTCTTTAGAGAGATTAAAAAACGATTCTGAAGCAATAGGCTTGATTACTGCTGGCTCTACTGGCGCTTTGCTGATCGGAAGCATTTTTCGCTTAGGAATGTTGGAGCATATGAGAATACCCTTCCTTGCAGCAAGACTCTATTCTTTCACGAAAAAGCCTTTTATCTTGTTAGATTGTGGGGCAAATATCGAGATGGATAAAAACATGCTCCTGAAAGCCTCTAAAATGGGCTCCTCGCTTGCTAATTCCTTAGAAGAAATTTCTTCTCCAAGAATTGGACTAGTTAATGTTGGCAAAGAGGAAAACAAAGGAAAGGAAGCTTTAAGAGAAGCTTTTGTGGCCTTAAAAGAAGAAGATCTAAACTTTGTAGGAAACATCGAAGGCGATGAGATATTCTCTGATAAGGCGGATGTTTTAATCACAGACGGGTTCACTGGAAACGTTATTTTAAAAATGGCTGAATCTTTTGGCTTATATATGTCCTCGTTTTTAGAGAATATCGGCAAAAAGAAAGAAGGAGAGGAAATTTATTGGAATTTTGCATATACGGATCTTGGAGCTTCCATTCTTCTTGGACCGAAAAAGCTTTGTTTGAAGTGCCATGGCAAAGCAACAAGGCTCAGCGTTCCTTATTCTCTTGAAATTTTAATTAACGCCCACAAAAATGGCCTCATTTCATCTTTGCAAAAGGATCTGAATAAATAAGATGGAT
>CAVGNL010000185.1:0-4718 GCA_963630455.1 Prevotella sp. CAG:755 | reverse complement strand
GTTCCTCAATATCTTCTTGATGTTTGGCCTTGGGCTTGCGAGCATCGTTCAACCCATCTAAAAGGTTCTAAATTGAATATCGTAGAACTTAAAGCCATCTCATATTGCGAAGATTGCAAAAAAACATACGACACAGTTCCACAAGGGAAAAAATGCCCCCATTGTGGAGGTGGTCAAACATATTTAGTTGAAGGGAATGAAATTAAAATCCAATCCATTCAAGTGAATGATAAAACGCCTGAATCTAAATGATTTGGGCTTTTTGTTTTATTCATTTAGGCTGTTTTTAATGGGGTTATTTGATTTTTAGAGAAATGATAGTCTCCAAAATTAAATTATCATGTTCCAAAACAAAAGTCTGAATCTCTTGATTAATTGTCATTTTCGATAGTTTAAAAGCCGCGAATATTAAACTACTACGAATGATTTAACTATGTTAAAATTTTTTTCTTGAGTTAGGTGGTTACTCGAAAATGAAAAAAGAAAAAATAATAAAGGATAGCATCTTCGATAAAGAAATAGAGCTTTATAAAAAATATTATGAAGTAGATGAAGAAAAGAAACTTATTCGTTTGGTTTTCCGTTTCAATTCCGCCGATGAAATAGTCGAAGAAAACATCTCAACTCCCGAAAAGCCACTAATTAAGCATAGTGTTTTAGAAAAAGTGAGCGATTTTTTGCGTTCTCTTCCTGAAACTTATCGTGGTGATGTTGTCCTCGATATCAAGGATTATGGCCCATACAAAGCTGACGTTTTAATGGAGGCAATGAAAGATTCGATTGAATTTTCTCATTACCATTCCGATAAAGAAATCAGAAGGAATTGGGTCATGGCTTCATTGTTCACACTTATTGGGCTCATCATTTTGCTTTTTGCCGCCTTTTTGAGCACTGACACGTTTGCGTGGGTTGAATCAACGAATGGAGCCATTATTAAAGAGATACTTGATATTGCCGCATGGGTTTTCATTTGGGAGGCAGTTAGCATTCTCTTTCTTTCTCCTTCGCCAGAAAAAGTTGTCGAAAACGCTTTAAGAATACGCATGCATTCCCTTTCTTTTAAAAATTCTGAATCTGTTTGCGAAGAAAATAGTTCTTATTTATTAGATGCTCACCCTTGGAAAAGCGGAAAAGTAAAAAAGGAAGGACGTTATTTATTGCTTATCAGCGGCTTTTTGATGATCGCTACGGGGATAGTTAGTATTTTCTTTCTTTTCACTTCGTTAACTCCAATAGTTAAAGAAATTATTAATGGCGGGAATTCTTCGATTATCGAAGATGTGAATCTCACGCGTTCGCAAAGCATTGCCGTACTTATCATCGCCACAATTGGCTCAATAGCCGTATTGACTTTTAGAATCATCGGCGGCATCGCTGGCGTGAGCAAATTCAATAATCGCGGCAAATTCCAAAAAATGGTTGCTCCATATGCGATAATCATGCTTGTGTATCATACGATATCGTTTGTCGCTTTGTCTTTGAATGGAACGACAGCCGCTTTTGGAAGCTGGTTCTCAAATGGTTTCAGTGTGTTATTGAATATTACTTATCTTGCCGGATATTTCATGGATAAGTTAGGATAAACGCATCGAAAATTTCATGGAGCAAGGCATAACGAATCAAAATGAGCGTTTAGGCACGGAAAAAATGGCAAACTTCTTCTGAGATTTTCTCTGCCAGGCATCATTTCTTTACTAATTTCATCTCTCTATGGCATTGTCGATTAGATTTTCGTTGGACATTCATCACTAGGATATTTAGGAAACGCAGCAACAGGAGTTGTGTTTCCAATAATTGTAGTTACTCAAGCTTTTTCGCGGGGATTTAGCGATGGATGCGCAGCTTTTCTTAGCATATGTCAAGGAAAAAAAGAACCTCAAAAGGCAAACAAAGCAATAGGAACCGGAATAACCTTGACGCTCATTTCATCGTTTTTGATTATTTTGATAAGCCTTTTTTCGCTGATCAAATTCTAACTTTTTGCGGAGCTAGTGAGAAAAACCTTCCTTATGCAAAAGACCATCTGTTTATCGTCGCGTTTTTCTTTCCGCTCCTTATGATTCAAAACATGGTCAATGGGTTAATTCGCTGTGATGGATCTCCGATTTATGCGATGGTAACAACTGGCATTGGAGCGATTATCAATATAATTTTCGATCCTGTTTTTATCTATGCTTTTGATTGGGGGGGGATTAAAGGAGCCGCTCTAGCGACAGCGATAGGGGAATTCGCTTCGTTTATCTTGACGATTGCCTATTTTTTCCGCGCAAAAACATTTCATATAAAATTTAAAGATTTGGTTCCAGATTTTAAAAATTTTAAAAGTCCTTTTATGTTAGGAATATCTTCCTTCATGAATCAAATGACAATCGTTATCATAAATCTCGTTGGCAATATAGCGCTTGTTAAATATGGCAACTTATCAATTTATGGACAAGATATCCCTATTTCGATAGTGTTCATTGAAACTAAGGTTTCAAGCCTCGTTCTTAGCGTTGTTATCGGCTTGGCATTGAGAGGCCAGCCGATAGTTGTGTATAATCTTGGCGCAGGAAATACCAAGAGAATAAAAAGACCTATCTTTTAATGCTCCTTTCAACGCTGCTTGTTGGTTTGGTGTCTACTGCATTTATCGAGATTTATCCCGAAGGATTGCTTTTCATTTTCGGCGGAAACGAAGATGAACTTTACATGCAATATGGAAGGCTTGTTTTTCGTCTCTTTTTATCAACTGTGGCCCTTACTTGTTATATGAAAATGTCTTCAATCTTCTTTCAATCGTGTGGACAACCTGCCAAAGCAACAATTACTTCCGTCTTAAGAGATATTGTTTTGTTTTCTCCGCTTGTAATTATTCTTCCTCTTATTGCCGAAAACAACGAAAGCGGAAGTGGAATAGTAGCGTTGCTATATGCCCCAATGATTGCTGATGTTATTGCGACATGCATCATCGTCATTATCACAATAAGACTATTTAAAAAACTCTAAAAAATAAGCAAACGAAGAATGCTATTTTAAAAAACACAGGGGATTCGCAGGCGATATATCGTTTTATAAAAAAAGAACCGTTGTTAAACGGTTCAGTGATATGCTGAAATTTATTATTAAGCTTCAGCGCTTGAACTTGTGTCAACCTTGCTTGTAACGCTAACAGTTATGTTGCCTTCTTCTTTAACGTTGTAAACATAATAGCTATATTGCGTCGATGCGACTTTTCCGTTGACCAAGCATTCGTCAACGATATAACCTTCTTTGCAAGTGACTGTGATATATAACCAATTTCCAGAACCGACTGGAACTTTATTGCCATCGACTAATTCAAGGATTGTTGAATAATGGCTATCAACGGCCATTGTGTATGTAACAGATTCGATGTTTTCATCCTTTGTCGCTTCGGCAACGGTCGCATAAACAACTTCTGTTGATTTTTCTTTTGTTTTAATGGAAACTTTGTATTCGCCAGCTTCAGAGACGGAGGCACAATACATTCCGCTGATAACTAATGTTGGATTGCTATTAGAAGTGACTTTATCAACTTCATATCCATCATTGCAAACAACGCTGATAGCGATGTATCTGTTTTCTCCTGGATCGAGGATACCATCTTCTGCTAAATTTGTCATTTCTCCGACAGGCGCATGAGTAGTTGGATCCAAATCGAGAACTTTAATCGAATAGGATTGGACGTTGCTGTCTTTTGTGACCGCAATTTTTGCTTTGGTTGTCAAATCCGCGCTTTGGCTGGTTGATGATTCTTGTTTGCTTTCTTGACTATTCTTGCCTCCATCGCATGAGGTAAGCGTTGCGCCAAGTAAAAGTGTGCTTGCCATTAAGAATGCACTAATTTTCTTCATTGTGTTTTCTCCTAAAATGCCTTGCCTTCAAGGCAATGAAATTGTAATGATGTTTTTTGTAAGCGGTTACCTTTTTTAAATATTAAAGTCAAAAAAACAAAGTCAATTTAAGAAAAAAGTGATAAATGCAATATAATAGTGATAAGTTTGTATTTTCATTTCTTCTAAACAAAAGAAAAAAACTCTCGCAAGGAGAGTTTAGATTTAGGAGTGGTGACCCAGCCGGGAATCGAACCCGGGATTCAACCTTGAGAGGGTTGCGTCTTAAACCGCTTGACCACAGGGCCGCGACCTTTATTAAATCATTTTATCTATCGATTTTCAAGAAATATGGTTGCACATTCTCTTAAATTAGTTATCTGAACGCGAGAATCCGTTTTTCATGCCCATTGAAGTAACATATAACAATGTGTTCAAGATTTTTTGCGTTTCCTTTTCGGCAACATCTGAAATGGCCTGATTCGCTTCCTCAAGATGCGAGACATCGTTTAATATGTCGTATTTATTTAGAATAGTTCTTGTTTTGTTGCTCACTGAGTTTTGATATCTTTCAATGTGAATAGATGTTGTGTTGAAATGGGAGTCAGCTAGGGCTCCTATAAGCCTTGATGACCAATAAAAATTATTCGTATTTACGTCTAATGTCGTGTTGGAAAAATATATGGGAATTTTCTTAACATTGGCATAAAGAGGAACAAAAGCATTAAATGGGTTTGAACCGAAACAAATCCATTCGATTGCCCTAAGTTCTTCCGAAACGTCATTTCTGATTTCTAAACAAGCCATGAAAGAAGTTCTTGAAATGCCTATTGGGCGGTAAATGCCTTTTCTATAGTCTTGCGCCTTACCATATGGATCATATGG
>CAVGNL010000184.1:0-6667 GCA_963630455.1 Prevotella sp. CAG:755 | reverse complement strand
GCCCTAATATCCAGTTTAATGTGAACATGAAAACAAGAGTTATCAAAATCGCGATTATTCCATCATAGAAGGCAGCAAATCCGCTGACTAAACCAGTTTGGACATTTTCAACATCGTTGACAAGGCGCAGAAGCAAGTCGCCCTTCCTTGACTGATCAATCGAAGAAATCGGCGACTCGAGCGTCGCTCTGAACAATTTATTGCGGATATTCTTGATAACCCTTTGTCCGATGAGATAAGTTATGTAATCAAAGATATACCTAAATATCGTGCCAACAGCCAATAAAACGCCCATCAAAATAAAGTAGAAGGACAAATCTAATGATGCAAAGTTACCAGCATCGATTGCATCTTTCATCATATTCACGCATTTTCCAGCCAAAAAAGGAATGAATAATTTAGAGCCTGTCGCCAGCAAAGCGCATAAAAGAGAAATAGTAGTTAATAGATAAGAACCCTTAACATATGGAATAAAGGATTTGAATTTCTTAATCATAATTAGGCTCCCTTCCTTTGCATATCATAAATTTCTTGATAGACAGAACACGTCTTAAGCAACTCTTCATGCTTTCCTTGAGCTATGATTCTTCCTTTGTCATAAACAAGGATTAAATCACAGTCTTTTAATGAGCCAGCCCTTTGAGAAACGATTATTTTTGTCAAACCATCGATTTCCGAAATGTTATGTCTAACTTTCTGGTCAGAAAGATAGTCTAGAGCGGATGTTGAATCGTCGAGAATCAGCAAATCTCCTCCTTTTAAAATGGCTCTTGCTATAAGCAATCTCTGCTTTTGCCCGCCAGAAAGATTAGCCCCACCTTCTTCCACTTCATGATCAAGGAAATCATCATATTTAGAAACGTATTCGTACGCTAAGGATTTTTTCATCGCCGAAATCAGTTCTTCTTCTGAGGCGTTTGGCTTAGCTAAAAGAAGATTTGAACGAATGCTGCCTTTAAAAATGGAAGGCTTTTGAGAAACGAGGGAGATCTCTTTTCTTAAATCATCCAAGTCGTATTCGTCAAGAGGCTTTCCACGATAAAGGATTCTTCCTTCCGATGGCTCATATAGACGTTCAAGCAAAGAGATCGTAGTAGATTTCCCTGAACCTGTTCCGCCAATCAATCCAACCCAAGAGCCTTCTTTGATATCGAACGTGAGATTTGAAACAGCCATTTTATTGCCTTTCTTTCCATAAGTCAGAGACACGTTGTCAAAACTGATATAAGGAAGAGATTTATCCTGGTCGACTTTATGATATTTTTTGAGGTTATGAATCGCAGGCTCATACATAAAGAAATCATCAATACGTTTCTTTGATGCCTTCGCTTTATTGAGAGACACGATCAATCTTTGAAAAGACATTAAAGCCGTAAGAGACGATGTCAGATAGGAAATCAAGGAGACCAATTCGCCAATCGTTACAAAACCGGCCTTCGATTCGGAAGTCAAAACCCCAAAGCGATATTCAAGATATACAACAAGAATCATCCCAAAATTGACGAAAAGGAAAGTCAAAGGGTTTAAAAGAGAATTGTAAACTGCCATTCCCATATTCTTCTTAGAATAAGAGTCAACCGTCTTCCCGAATTTATTTATTTCGTATTCTTGCTTATCGAAAGCACGAATTGGCCTTGCGCCTTGAAGAGCGTCGTTAGAAAGAACGGAAATCTCATCAAGATTGGCTTGAATTGCGGCATATTTCTTAGGAGAAACCAGCATTATCAAGCCAATTACGGCCGCCGAAAGGAAAACTACGGCCAAGAAAATAAGACCGCTCTTCCAATCGATGACGAAAGAAAGAATCGTAGCTCCCAAAAGAATAAACGGAGGTCGGAAAATAAAGCGCATGAAAATCATTACGCCATTCTGCATCGAAAAAACATCGTTAGAAAGCAAAGTCAAAAGCTTTTGCTTACCATACGTATTTAAATCCGATTCCGATAAATCGGCGATATGCGAATAGATATCCTTTCTTAAGTCGTAAGAATAATCCGCGCTCACTCTAGCCGCCCAATATTGCCCAAACATCGTAAAGCAAAAACCCAAAATGGCCAAAGCGAAAATTATCAACGACAATTTGATTGTGAGATCTAAATCGTTGTTTGCTATTCCGTAGTCGATGATATAACGCACAATAAAGGGGGTCGCCAATTCCATTGCGCATTCGAGCAATTTAACGCTCGGGCAAAGAAACACTTTAAAATATTTGCCTTTTAAGGCCGATAACGCCGTAGTCTTTTTTTCCATAAATATTAAGCCTTTTTAGATTCCTCTGTTTGTTCTTCCTGACTTCGATCGAAGAAAATCTCGCCAACCAATTCATTAGGATTAACGAATGTGTTATAGAAACGTAGGGAAGTATCCCCATTGCCAACCACTCGATTAAAAGCCGTTCCATTCTTGAAATTTTCAATTTTGCCAACGTGATCAAAATTCCAAACTATTTCGCCATCCACAAAATCGCAGAAACAATTTTGAACATCGATGATTAGCTGGCTGTGGGGATAAGAAATTCCTAAAGAGAATATCCCTCCAGCTTCATCGAATCCATAAGGATGAAGAGTTGCCGGAAGATATATGTTGTAGACATCTTTTTTAAATTCAAGAAGAAACAACGAGGAAAGAAAGGTATCCAAATCAAACATTGGTTCTGAATGGGTGTAGTCATTGGCCTTCATTATTGAATTTAAATGTCGTTTCAAATTTCGATATTCAATATCGTGCTCGTGATCCAATTTAGATTGGTTTTTGAGTGTCTTGTAAGCAAAATCGCCGGCTAAATAATATCTCATCGCTATATAGACATCCTTATCGATTCCACCACCTTTTTCATAAGCCTTTCCTAAGCGATAACAGCATGAAGAAAAGCTAAGAGCCTCAGGAATATCACCTTCAGACATAATGTAGCGGGCAAAGCAATCAAACGAACACGAAAAAAGAACCCTACACGCGTATTCTTGATCCCTTAAAGCTCCTCTGCCTTCCATATAGCAATCAGAAAAGTGCAGTAAGGCAGAGAATGATCCGATCGCACTAGCCTTAGCGAATTCCTCATAAGCGCTTTCGTAAGAACCGAGTTTGTAGAGAACGCAGGCGAGTCTATCGGCTGCATCGACATTATAATGAAGAGTCGGATCGGTATACCAAAGAAGGGCTTCATGGAGATTTTTCTTTGTGAAGGTTGTTCCAAATTCGTAAATTTCTCCTAAATAAAAAGCAGCATACGGATCCCCATTTTTAACCATTAACAATAGGTAATGGGCGTAAAGAGCCTCATTTTCTGGTTTTTTCGTTATTTTTCCTTCACGGTAACGCGTTGTGAATTTAGTAAGGGATTCCGGATTTTTGACCATATATTCCTCACCGTAATAGGCTTGGTTGATGGCTTTGAGGGTATCATGATCAAGATTGAACCCGGAAGCATCCCCGACAACTGTATCCATTCCGCATTCAGGACAGATGGCGCTTATTCTTTTTTCTTCGTTATTCCATTCGCTCACTTTCCTTGCATCATAACTTTGGCGACAGAAAAGACACGAACATTTTTTTGATCTGAGGATATCTATTTCATTATCCTTGGTGTGTTTGAGTATCTCTGGAAATTCTTCTTTGGTGTAATTCATGCTTACTAGTCTATCTCTTTATCATAGATAAAGCAAAAGTCTTTAGCCTTTTTGAAGTTGCGTTTTAAATTATAAACTTTTTATATTAAAATACCTTTTGATGTTCGAATCTTCCTACCTAAAAACAAATACGCTGGCAAAAAGAAGAAAAAACCCTCGAATCTTCGAAATCGATTTCATTCGCGGATTCGATTTGATCTTAATGGTTGCCGTTCATTTTTGCTTTGCCGCCTCTCACGAGGGAATTATGGGGATTCTTTTTGATGAAAATTCACTTAATAATGGAACGGTTATGGCAATGAATGATTTTTGCGGAAACGTGTTTTGGGGAATAGTTAACTCTAGCGGCATTGAAAACCCGTTTGGCCCAGGCGTTTTTCATTTATTGTTCTTAGAAATATTCTTCTCTGGCCTTTTTGTTTTTCTTTCTGGAATTTCTTGCTCGTTTGCAAAAAGCAACATGAAAAGAGCCCTTCAATTGGCTTACTTTGCGGAATTGCTTACAATCATTTGCATTTTAGGAAGCTTTATCGCCAAAAATTGCTTTGGGTCCGGAGATGATGCAACGCCAGCAATCGCGATAATCTGCGGCATTTTGCAATCGATTGCAATAGCTTTGATCGTTTATTCTATTTTTGATCATTTTTTCCCAAAATTTTATCAAACATTCATTGCTGCCATCTTCATTTCGGCTTTGGCGATCGTCACCGCTTATTTTTATACGGATACCGAAGGGGTTATCAACACTGCCGTCCTACCCAAAGATTGGTGGAAATTATTGCTAGGTCTTGCTAGATATGGTGATGATTATTTTTCCCCTACGCAAGTAAGCGCCGCACTATTCCTTGGGGCAAGCTTTGGGAAACTTTTTTACCGCAAAAGAAAATCTCTTTTACCTGACAACATCCCAACGAAATGGGCAACGCCAATTTGCTTTTTAGGACGTCATTCTTTATTGATTTACGTTGCTCATCAGCCGTTGATATATATTCTCATGACTTTAATTTATTTTTTAATAGGCTACAAAATAGCATAAAATCTTGTTTATGGAAAAAAGCATTTACGACCAATTTCACGAGGTAGCTAAAAAACACCCACACAATCTTTGCATACGCTTTGAAAAAAAGACTCTTAGTTATCGCCAGTTTGATATGCGTGTCAAGCAAACGGCGAGGAAACTGTTGGCTCTTGGAGTCAAAGAAAAAGACGTTGTTTCCGTTTCTATTCCTAATTGCATCGAGGCGGCAGAGTTATTTTATGCGATTTCTTTAATCGGAGCGATTTCTTATAACATCCACCCATTAACCCCTCCCGAAACATTGAAGAAGTTTATGGACAGAGCCAATTCGAAATTCCTTTTTTGCCTTTGGAACACAGGTTTTAAAAACAGAGACTATTTCCCGATGAATTATGTAATCGTCGGAATAAATCCCTACATAAAGATCAACCCCTTGAAATCTTCATATTTCCGTGCCGTAGGGCGAACAAGAAACGGTTTGCTTCGTTACGATAAGCTAAAGAAAATGAGAGACAAGGAATTAGTCAAGGTTCACCCTGATGAAGATGCAGATGCGGTTTATTTAAACACTGGTGGAACCAACGGTGATCCAAAAATCGTTAGGCTTTCTTCGAGGGCGATCAATTACCTTGGAGCCACCTCCTATCAGCTTATTGGAGGACCCTACGAAAATATTAAACTTTTTGCCGCTATTCCACTTTTCCATATTTTTGGTTTAGGTATGGGTCTTGTGACGCCTTTGTCTTTTGGCGGCTCAACTGTTTTAATGTTAAAATTCAACACAAAAGAGGCGATACATCATATCAAAAAAGGCCACACGAATACATTGTTGGGTGTTCCGGCAATTTATAATGCCTTACTCTCTAAAAAGCAATTCTATGGCGATTTTCTAAAAAAACAGCTTATTGCCTATGTAGGCGGGGATGCTATTTCGCAAACTCTTTTGGATTCATGGAATAACACGATGAAAATTTGGGGAAGCGAGGCGAAGCTTTATCAAGGATATGGTTCAACAGAGGCGGAGGTTTGCATCGTCAACACAAGGTTCAACCGCTTTAGAAAAGGTTCAATAGGAAAGCCACAATTCGGGGAAAAAGTCAAAATCATCAATCCGGAAGGTGAGGAGGTTCCTTTTGGCGAATGTGGCGAAATTATCGTTTCTGGACCAATGACAATGAACGGTTACTTAAATGATGAAGAAGAGACAAACAAAGTGCTAGCGACAGATAAAAACGGAAAAATTTGGTTACATACAGGTGATTACGGCTTTATGGACGAGGATGGGTTCGTCTATTTCAAACAAAGAATGAAAAGAGTCGTTAAAGTAAACGGCGAAACTCTTTGCCCTGCAGATGTTGAAAACGCGGTTTTAGAGATGCCTGAAATTTATTCAGCCTATTGTTATGGCGTTAAAAACGAAAGAAAAGGCCAGGTTTTTCGTGTCGTTGCCGTTACAAGAAAAGGCAAAGACCAAGTTAGCGATGAAGAAGCAAAACGTCTGATTTTCTCGAAAATAAAAATGTCCTTACCTCCGGCATATACTCCGGATAAAGTTATAATTCTCAAAGAATTGCCACGAACTCCAGTGGGCAAAATAAATGCCAAATATTTTGAAGATCATCCTGATCCAGAAATCAAATAAGAAGGTTTTTGCTAGCGATATTTAGAATTTTTTCAAAATCAGTGGACAATTTATAGTCCTTTAAATTCTCTCTTTTTAGGAAAAATACATTTCCTTCCAAAGAAGATTTAATGTTACCAGAGAAGTCCTTTGAACGATAGAGCATGCAAATATGCCTTTCGCCTTTTTCTTTCATGTTCCATTCGTAATATGTCAAAAATTCAACCGAATGCAAATCCAGGTTCGTTTCCTCTTTTATTTCGCGAGCAACCGATTCCTCAATTGATTCACTATCTTCAACATGACCACCAGGAAAATTGATTCCCGGCCAATCATCTTTAAGCCTATTGATAACAAGAAACGATCCATCTTCCTTATATAACATGCACATGTTTGTCAAAA
>CAVGNL010000183.1:363-4631 GCA_963630455.1 Prevotella sp. CAG:755 | reverse complement strand
CTTTCATGGAGAGGGAGATGAACGATAAACAATCTCCTCTATATAAGAGAGTAACCTTGAAGATGAGAATCAAAAAGATGCCTTTTGATGAAGCGACTCTCTTTTTGAATGATTATTCAAACGAAGACAAAATCAAGTTTTTATGCATGTTTGGTGAGTATCCATTCTATTTATCTAAGATCAATCATGAATTATCTTTCGAAGAGAATTTGAAAGAACTCTTATTCAATGAAAATTCAATTCTTTTAGATGTTCCTAAAATGGTCTTGTCAAATTTCTTAAGGGAAGAGAATTTCTATAATTCGATTTTACTTACCGTGGCAGGAAAGAAGAAAGGCTTAACAGAGATCGCAAAACTGATGAATGAGGAAAGCACTAAAATCAATAAATACATGAAAACGTTGCTCGATTCGGAGATTGTCATCAAAAACGAGATCTTCAATTCCTCAAGGCTTGTTTATTACGTTATCGCAGATCCTCTTTTAAGATTTTATTACCAGTATTTATTCAGGAATATTGAGAAAATCGAAGCCGGATATGGGGAAATGTTATATGAACGTTTGAAAGACGATATCGATTCATTCATCGCATATTCTTTTGAAGATGTGGCTATCTCTTATATGGAAAATCTAGGTGCAAAAGGAAAACTTGGTGGTATCTTTTATCCCATCCAGAATTTGATTATCGAAAAATCCGAATTGAATCGATCTATTGAAATCGATGGAATAGCAAAAGATAGCGATTCTTTCCTTGTTATTGAATGCAAGTTTACAAACAAGAAGAGAACAATCAAAGATTTCGAGAAAATGGTTGAGAATATGTCGATTAAGATGTTTGCTAGTGCAAAAAGGGTTGAATATTACATCATTTCTAAGAGTGGTTTTGAGAAAGATCTATTAAATTGTAATAAGAAGAATTTGCATCTTATTTCGATTGATGACATGTTTGAGAAGAATTAAAAACCATACATGTTTGGTTCTTTTAGACGGTTATTAAAACTATATACTCGTGAGTATATAAGAAATTACCATCTCTAAAACATATGGTTTGGGTATGTATTTGTTATACCGGTTTGGTGGATTAATTTAAAGGTTTCCGAAAAATGGTCAATTGACAGAGTAAAGTATAAAAAATATTGATGTTTTGCTGCAGCCGAACTTTTTGCGCCAATCATTCGCGATTGCTTAGCCATTTAACAAAAATTCTTTTTGCGATGCGTTTTTAATTTCTTTTTGCCTTTTATCTTATAAGATATCAGCATATGGACAAAAAATTAGTAACATACGAACTACGTCGCCATGGCGAAGACGAAGTAGAATTCTATGACATCGAAGATTTATTATTCGCCTTAACAGATGCAGGATTTCAAGTCGAAAGACATTTCTATGAGGATGGGGAATTCTCGGCAAAAGAAATTCAAGAGACATTAGAAAAAGAAGGATTGCATGCTCTTCCTATTTCGATAATGGATGGGGAAATCTCTATTAAGGGAAGATATCCAACCGTTGATGAAATCGCACATTATTTTGGTGTTGAAATCACCTATGAAGCCGATGAAGATTGTTTGGCGGGCGATGGATGTTGCTGTTGCTGTGGTGGAGATCATCAAGAAGATCCTGAATACGAGCATTCGCATGAATGTTGCTGCCATGATCATCGTGCCCATGATGACAACGAATGCTGCTGTTCAAACAATAGAGATGCCACGGAACACGAATGTTCTTGTTGCCATCACGAAGAATAAATGAGGAAGTGAACACATGAATCAAACGTTAATTCAAAAATACGCAGAACTAATCATCAAAAGCGGAATCTCTTTGAAAGAAGGCGACAATGTTGTCGTTTCTTCAAACGTTGATCAAGAAGATTTTATCAGTCTTTTGATTGAGGAAGCTTATAAGGCTGGAGCCAATCATGTTTATGTTCAATGGACTTCCCAAAAAGCCTCAAAAGCATCCTTGATCTTCGGAAAAGAAGAAGTTCTTTCTGAATTAACGCCTATGGATTTGGCTTATTGGAAATATCGCGGGGAGAAATTGCCTTCTCTTATTTGGATTGATTCTGATGATCCAGATGGGGCGAAAGGAGTTGATCCTTCCAAGGCTGCACGTATTCGCCAAGCCCAATATAAAGTCTATGGGAAATATAAGGAAATGGCTGAAAATAAAATCGCTTGGTGCATTGCTGGAGCTCCTGCAAAAGCGTGGGCGAAAAAAGTATTTCCATCTGAAAAAGGTGATGAAGCGATGGAAAAACTTTGGGAAGCGATTCTTTATACATCTAGAGCCAACGATGGTGAGGGAATCTCTAATTGGGAGAAACACGATCTCAATCTTAAGAAACGTTCCGATTATTTAAATGCTCTTCATTTGAAAGAACTTCGCTACACTTCAAATAATGGCACAGATTTCAAGGTAGGATTGATCCCGGGAGTTATCTTTACGGGCGGAGGAGAGACTACGCTTGATGGCAGATACTTTCAACCGAACATTCCTTCCGAAGAGGTTTTTACCTCTCCGAAGAAAGGCCTTGCTGAAGGAATCGTCTATGCGACGAAACCATTAGTTTATAACGGCGTGCTTATCACGAATTTTTGGGTTAAATTCCATGAAGGCAAAGCGGTGGACGTTCATGCCGAAACCGGTGAGGAAGCTCTTCGCTCTATTCTAACTTTAGATGAAGGATCGCCTTATTTAGGCGAATGCGCTCTCGTTCCTTTCGATTCGCCAATAAACAATACGGGTTTGTTATTTTATAACACGTTGTATGATGAAAATGCCGCTTGCCATTTAGCTTTAGGAAGAGGCTTTAGCGAGCTTTATCCAGATTTCCAAAAATATACCGACGAAGAATTAAAGTCTTTTGGAATAAACCATTCTTTATCGCATGTAGATTTTATGATCGGCTCAAGGGATTTGAATATTGTTGGCATCAAGGAAGGTGGTCAGGAAGTCCAGATTTTTAAAAACGGAAATTGGGCTTTTGATATTTAGATAGGTTTATTATCTGAGGCCATTCTTCGGAGTGGCCTTTTCTAGTTGATCATATCAATATTTTTAAACTTATTCACATCCAAAAAATCACGATATATAATTAAAGGCTATCAACCGATAAATATTGATAAAATCTTTACTTTTTTACTTATTTTTGAACTTTTCATTATGGACCTAAAATCGATAAATGCAAACGCTTTTGTTTAGGAAAACGCTTTCTAACCTTTTTTTAAACACAGGCAATTTTAAGGTGCTAAATTAAATTGATGTTGATTTTGGCTCCTTCAATCAAGAAAACAAGCATCCGCTTAATCTGTCAAAGATAAGATGTAGCTGTTTTCTTTTTTGCTTGTCCAAAATGACACCGATGAGGCTTTAATGCCCGAAAGGAAAAATCTTTATGAAAAAGAAATTAAGTCTTCTCATCATGAACGGAGTTATGTTCGCTTCAATGCTCGCTTCTTGCGGAAGCGAAGGAACAGGCAATGCTATTGACGCTAAAGTCGATGCTCTTCCATCAAACGCCTATTCTTACAGAGGCCAACAATCCTCAACTGAAGTCATGTTCTATAGCGCCGTTATCTACACGCTTCGTGATCAAGCTCGTGAATATATCGGTAAATCTAAAATCGGCATCGCCAAAGGCGACACCGAAGATCAAATGCTAAAGAAACTTCACGATGCCAATGCCGTTTGGGGCGTTATGTCTTCTACCTCATCTGCCGGATATGTTTATCCAACATATTATCTCTATCAACATGGCTATACCGTTGGTTTCAAAACACGCCAAGAATACAACGCTCTTAGCGATACGGATAAAGCAAAAGCAATGATTTGTGTCGAGCAAGGCACATATCCAGATGGCGTTGATAGCTTAATGACGGGTGTCATAGATGTCACTTGCGGATTTATGGATACTCGTTATGGCTCAGCTTATGTTCAAAGCGGTGGAAAGTATCAAGGCAAAGAAGAGCTCTTCACAAATACATACACGATTGCCATTACCGATCCAATCATGAATGATACAGTTTCTGTGCGCGCCTCTTTAAGTGACGCGAAACGTGAAGCTATTTCTACAGCCTTCAAAGCAGCCGTCAAAGACGGAAGCAAAGATACGGAGAATAGCGCTGCATGGTTGGTTTATCAAATTTATAGCCACACAGGTTATGTTGATGCGGTAGACTCCGACTATGATTCCGCAAAGAAAATGTATCAATGGAGCGAAAAGCAAAAAGGAAACGACATCACGATTCCAACAGATGTCACATATGATAC
>CAVGNL010000183.1:0-353 GCA_963630455.1 Prevotella sp. CAG:755 | reverse complement strand
CCGATAAAGATAACAAGATTAATATCCAATTGGTTCCATCAAATGATGCCTCAACCTTAGAGTCTAGAGCCAAGGCTCTTGCTCCAAAGCTTGCTACCTATGTTGACAATAAGTATCAATTCACGATCACCGTTGCGCCAGCAACAAGTGGTTACGAAACGACGGCGCAAGCCCTTGTCTCTAAACAAATCGACGCGGCTTTCTTACCTGCTGCTTCATATGCTTCCGCTTTTGTCGCAAATCCTGGGAAAGTTGATGTTCTTCTTTCTGCGGCACGCGCTGGATATAAAGTCCAAGCAGACGACTTTGCTGGATCTTCCTCCTCTGAAATGTTCGATGACGCTCATAAGATC
>CAVGNL010000182.1:0-8571 GCA_963630455.1 Prevotella sp. CAG:755 | reverse complement strand
TTCTTAAGAAAGAAAAAGAGGAAAAAGAGTGGCAAAAAGAACAAGAAATCGGTGCTAAGTATCGCGAAAAGATCAAACTTGAGCTAATTTCTTCTAATAAATAAGGAATTTAGTTATGAAAGCAATCAATCTTAAAACAGAATATCTCATAAATCCTACAGGCATTGATATTCTTCATCCACGTCTATTTTGGAATTGTCAAGGTGGAATAAGACAGAGTGCTTATCGTATCTTTGCTTATAAAAATGGCGTTTTGCTTTGGGATAGTGAAAAAATAGTATCCTCCTCGATGCATGCTGATTTCCCTGAAACCTTATTTTCCAGAGACAAAATATCTTGGAACGTTCTTCTTTGGGATGAAAATGATCTTGAGGGCGAAAAATCCGAAACGGCATATTTTGAAATCGGTCTTCTTGATAAAAAAGATTGGAAGGCTAAATGGATAAGAGGAAACTATAATCCAAATAGAAAAGAAATCTATCCGGTGGATTGCTTTAGGCGTTCTTTTGAGGCGGAAAATATAAAAATGGCACGTCTTTATATAACTTCATGCGGAATTTATGAAGCGAAAATCAACAATCAAAGGATAGGAGATTTCATTTTGGCCCCAGGCTCAACGGACTATCGCAAGCGCATACAATATCAAACGTATGACGTGACAACCATTTTAAATGAAGGAAATAACACTATAAGCGTTGAACTTGCTGATGGTTGGTATAGAGGCTCAAATGGAGCTAAAGGCCGAAGAAATACTTATGGCAAGCGAACAAAACTTTTAGCGCAGCTAGAAATAATCGATTCTTCTGGAAAGAAAAACATGATCATCACAGACAAAATGTGGGAATGGTCCAACGATGGCCCGATTCTTTTTGGCGATTTGAAAGATGGAGAAAAGATAGACGCGAATAAAACGCCTTCCTTTTCAAAAAATGCGAAGGAGGTAAGATTTGAAGCGAATCTAACTTCCTCTAACAATTTCTCCGTTAAGGAAATGGAACGCTTTTCTCCAATCAGGATTTTAAAAACGCCAAGCGGAAAAAACATTCTTGAATTTCCACAAAATATTTCTGGATGCATTTCCTTTTCCTTAAAAGCTAAAAAAGGCGACAGAATCCATATTAGATTGGGTGAGCTTCTAACAAAAGAAGGAGAGCTTACCCTTAAAAACATACAATGTACCCACAAAGGAAGGAAAACCCCATTACAAGAAATCTCTTACGTATGTAAAGATGGCCTAAATGAGTATAAGAGCAAATATTTCTATGGTGGTTTTCGCTATGCGGAGATAACAAGCGATGCTCCTTTTGAAAAAGATGATTTCACGGCCATTGCCGTATATTCATCTTTTGAAGAAACTTCATCTTTTGAATGCTCCAATCCTTTGATTAATAAGCTATATAAAAATACATTGTGGTCCTTGAAGAGCAATTCAACCGATCTCCCTTCTGACTGTCCAACAAGAGAGAGGATGGGCTGGACTGGGGATAGCCAATTTTTCTTCAATACGGCTTCCTATATGGTCGATTATGCGCCTTTCGCAAGAAAACACGTAAGAGATATCTTCGATCGCCAGTGGAGAAGCGGTCGCCTTCCTCAAATTGCCCCTTTCGCCAATGAAGATTGGTTCATGTGGGTAATGAATGGCTCAGTTGGGTGGGCTTGCGCAGGAGTATATATACCTCTTTATTTCTACAAGAAATACGGAGATGAAAGGCTTTTAGACAATTATTACGGACAAATCCTCAAGTATGCGAAATTCATGATCAGACGCGCTGGCAAATGGGGCGGAATATATGCAAAGCCGATGCATTTGTCACATAAAAATCGTAAATATGCCGTGAATTGTGGCCAATCTTATGGTGAATGGGCCGAACCGAATGATGTAAACGCTTTTAAATGGTATGATTTCGCCTCTCCTCATCCAGAAGAATCTACGGCTTATACTTATTTCACTCTCAAAAGAGTGCTTGAAATCGCCAAGATTCTGAATAAGCCTCAATCTAAAGAATTAGATAAAATCAAGGAATATAGCGAAGGCGCCAGAAGAGCGTATCAAGAACTCATAAGTAAGCCAAAATTCAGCATAGACACGGATAGACAAGCGAAATTGGTTCGCCCGCTTTATATGGGACTATTAAATGAAAAACAAGAAGAATTCGCCAAAAAAAAGACTCATTCAAGCAATGGACAAATATGGTTGGAGAGTTGGGACCGGTTTCCTTTCGACTCCTTTGGTTCTTGACGTACTTGCAAAGGAAAATGTTGAATATGCCTACAAACTTCTTGAAAACGAAGAAATGCCAGGATGGTTATTCATGGTTAAAGAAAACTCTACGACGATTTGGGAAAGCTGGGAAGGGGACTCAACTCCGGATGCAGGTATCGCTTCGCTTAATCATTATTCCAAAGGCGCTGTTTGCGAATGGCTGATCTCAGGGATGTGCGGATTGAATGTCGTTGGCGAAAACAAATTTGTTTTTGAACCGAAAATCGGCGGCAAAGAAACGTATGCGAAATGCGAATATCAAAGCATATACGGAAAAGTTTCGTGCTCATGGAAAAAAGAGGGGGACAAGACAACTTATGAAGTGATCCTTCCTCCCAACACTTCGGCCAAACTTATTTTGCCCAATGAAAAAAAAGAAATTCACACTGGCTCATATACATTTAAATACTAAATAAAACACTTCAAAACTAAAATAATGCAATTTCTGCATTATTTTTTTAATCGATAAAATCTATATTTTTACATAAAAATTAGCACTTGCCTATTGACAGTGCCAAAATAGTGGCTAACATAAATACGTGCTCAAAAGGAGGCACGAAAAATGTCTACAATTAAACCATTAAATGATTATTTATTACTCGAAAAGCTTCCTTCCGAAAAGAAGGTTGGGTCGATTGTTTTAACAACCGAGAAGAAACAAGGGAATATCGCCACAGTTATGGCGATGGGTCCAGGAAAAATTAGCGATGATGGCAAACTAATCCCCATCAATGACGTGAAAGTCGGCGACAAGGTTATCTACCGCGAATATGCTGGAACCGATTATGAAGACGATGGCCACAAATATCTTCTTTTGAAAGTGGAAGACGTTCTTGCGATCGTTAATGACTAATGATTAAGGAGAAAACTAATTATGGCAAAAGAAATTAAATTAGGTAAAGAAGCCCGTGAGGCGATGGTCAAAGGAGTTGATACTCTTGCTGATACAGTCAAAGTGACACTTGGGCCTAAAGGAAGAAACGTTGCTCTTGATAAAGGCTACGGATCCCCTGAGATTTGTGAAGATGGCGTTTCAATCGCCCGTGAAATCGAATTAAAAGATGCAACCGAGAATATGGGCGCAAAACTCGTTTATGAAGTCGCCAACAAGACGAATGAAAAAGCGGGCGATGGCACCACAACGGCAACCGTTCTTGCCCAAGCTATCATCCATAAGGGAATCGATGCAGTTGATTCCGGCGCTAACCCTGTCTTTATCCGTAACGGCATAGAAAAAGCTGGGAAAGCAGTTGCTAATGAGCTCCTTTCCATTTCCAAACCAGTTTCCACGAATGAAGATATAGAAGCCATCGCTTCGATTTCCGCTCACGATGAAGAAATTGGCAAGCTTATCGCCGAAGCCATGGAAAAGGTCGGCAAAAACGGCGTTATAACAGTCGATGAATCGAAAACAAGCGAGAACGAGCTCGTCATCTCTCAAGGTATGGAATATGACAAAGGCTATATCTCCCCATATATGGTTACGGACAACGAACATATGATCGCCGAACTCGAAGATACGTATGTCTTCGTGACCGATATGAAGATTAATAACATCAATGACATCGTTCCGATGCTGCAAAGCGTTGTCGATGCTCATAAGCCTCTTCTTATTATCGCTGATGATTTAGAGAGCGATGTTACAAGCACATTAATCGTGAATAAACTTCGTGGAACCTTTACAGTCGTGGCCACGAAAGCCCCAGAGTTTGGTGATGCTCAAAAGGCCGCTTTGCAAGATATTGCCATCCTTACTGGCGCTAAATTCTATAGCAAGGATCTTGGCATGCAGTTAAAAGACGTTACGATTGATGATCTTGGAAAAGCAAAACGCGTTACCGTCAAGAAAGACTCGACGACCATCGTCGGCGGAGAAGGCAGCAAGAAAGAAGTCGAAGACAGAATCTTCGAACTCAAAGCCCAATATGAAGTTGCCACAAGTGAATACGACAAGAAGAATATCTCCAAACGTATCGCTAAACTCTCCAATGGTGTTGCCGTTGTAAAGGTTGGCGCATTGACAGAAAGCGAACTCAAAGATAAGAAACTTCGTATCGAAGATGCCCTTAATGCCACCAAAGCAGCCGTTGCTGAAGGAATTGTTGTTGGAGGTGGAGCCGCTCTTGCGCAAGTTTATAATACTCTTAAGGGAACTCTTAAGGATGAGAATCCCGATATTCAAAAAGGCATTGATGCAGTAATCGATTCCTTGCTTGCTCCGATTATGCAAATCGCAGCCAATGCTGGCTACGATCCAAAGGAAATTGCGGATACTCAATTGAAGCAAGAAAAGAACTTCGGATTCGATGCTCTTCACGGAAAATGGGTTAATATGTTTGATGCAAACATCATCGATCCAACAAAGGTGACCCGTAATGCCGTCTTGAATTCTTCAAGCATTTCTGCGATGTTTGTTACAACTGAAGCTGCCGTAACAGAAATCAAAGAAGAAAAACCAGCCCCACAAATGAATCCAGCCGGAATGTATTGATCTAATCTCAAAAGGCTCGTTAAGTTCAGATCGAAGACCTGTTTTAGACGAATAAGTCTAGCAGGTCTTTTTCATGCCACATTTTAATTGAACCAAAAAAGATCAAGAAGAAGGAAGCGTTAAAGAAACGCCGAAGCCTTTATTTCTTGCTAAAAGATTTTCTTAAGATAAAATCTTACCTAGTGAGGAAAAACTTATGGAAAACGTCGTCGATGAACTAAATTATCGCGGACTCATTGAACAATATTCCAACGAAGAAAATGTCCGCAAACTCTTTGAAAACAAAACAACAGTCTACTGTGGATTTGATCCAAGCGCTTCGTCAATGCATGTAGGAAATTATGTCATGATTTCCACTTTAATGAGGCTTCAACGCGCTGGGCATAAAATCATCGCCGTAGTCGGTGGGGCAACAGGAATGATAGGGGATCCGTCGGGGAAATCATCGGAAAGGAACCTTCAAACAAAAGAAACGCTGGCTAAAAACACTGCGGCAATCAAGGCTCAATTGGAAAGATTTTTGGATTTAACAGATCCAGAGAAAGGAGTCATTTTAAACAACTATGATTGGCTTGGAGAAATGACGATGCTTGATTTCCTTCGCGATTATGGCAAATATTTTTCGGTCAATTACATGCTTAGTAAGGAAATCGTTTCTTCGCGTCTTGAGGCTGGGATTTCCTTTACGGAGTTCGCTTATCAAATCCTCCAATCCGCAGATTTTTACACACTGTATAAAAAATACGATTGCAAAATCCAAATAGGCGGAAATGATCAATGGGGCAATTTAACCAGCGGTCTTCAGTTGATTAGAAAAATCGAAGGAGAAAATGCTTCGGCTGAAGCGATGACTGCCCATCTAATTACTAGGGCGGACGGCAAAAAATTCGGCAAATCAGAAAAAGGCGCACTTTTCCTTAACCCCGAATTAACCTCCCCATATCAACTTTATCAGTACTTTATTAATACAACTGATGAGGATGCCGTTAAATATTTGAAGGTATTCACTTTCCTTTCTCGCGAGGAAATCGAAAACATCACAAGAGATCATTTGGCTAATCCAGGCGCTCGTATCGCTCAAAAGAAACTTGCTTTTGAAGTTACGAAAGATATTCACGGAATCGAAGCCGCGAATGAAGCTATAAAGATGTCTGAGGTTCTCTTTTCCGGTGATATCGCTTCACTTAATTCCAAAGAAATCGAAGAAGTTTTGGCTGGATATAATAGAATTGAGTTAACAGGCGAAACCCCAATTCTTGATTTGCTTGTCAGAAGCGGGGCCGCAGCCTCAAAAACGCAAGCTAAAACTTTCGTTCAACAAAATTCCGTTTCCATTAACGGAAATAAAATAACTTCACTTGAAGCGATAATAACCAAAAACGATGCCATTGAGGGAAAATACATTGTGATTCGCCGCGGAAAAAAGAACTATTATTTAGCTACTTTTTAATTGACGGAATAAATATTATTATAAGCTGCCAATATCGGCAGCTTTTCATTTGGAATAGTAATCGAGAAATCCTTTAAGGAGTGGATCGTGATAAGCTGCGGCCGCTTCTTTTTTCCAATAAAGTCCAAGGCCTTCGTATTCGTTATAATTATCTTTTTCAATTTCTAAAGAAAGCAAATTCGTTATAACGTCCCCGGCCAATTCTTCAAAAAAAGGATGGGAGGAGCCGTTCCAATATGAATTGGCGACCTTACAAATCCCATTATCTTTCTCCAATGTGTCATTCATATATACCGCCTGATCTATTACCATTTGCCCATAATGCTCTTTTTTCGTTTCGCTTATGGAATAAGTTAAAAAAGACGGAACATAACCTTCAATGAAACCATACTGAACATTGTATTTATTCGATAAACCATATTCATCTTTGAAGTTTTGCCACATCTCTTTGTCAAATTCGTTGGAGGCGTTATAGCGAATTGCTTCAGTATCGCATTCGATGACATAGATATTTTTATTGAATGAATTTTCGTTGTATTTCTTCAGAAAATTATAGTTAAGATAAGAGCAATCAGAACATGTTTTCCTCAAAAAACCTATGGTATATACGCCCTTTGTTTCTAGCATGTCGTCCAATTGCTTTTTGGAAACATAAAGCATTTTCGACCAATTAATTTTTGGAGAGAGGTAATCTTCGATTTTTTCGAGCGTCGATAATTCGTCTTTTGAAGTGTTTTTTTGATCGATTAGCTTTCCTTTGGAAAAAAGAGCTAAAGTTTGACCGCCAAGAACAACGCTCAAAGAAAAACGATCGTTTGAAGCAAAATCGTTTGGGTCAATCGCGTAAATCTCCGCATTATGCCTCTGCATGTATTTATTAAGAGAATAAGCAAAAGAAGAATAGCAAGTGCACTCAATATTTCCGCCTTTGCTCAATGTCTTGTATTCATAGACGCATAAAAGAAAATTTTCTTTATTTTCGATTTTTCTTGTTAAATCATCATAGGTAATATTCGTCGTATGCAAGTAAAGGTGGCTAACTTCTGTGGAAAGAGAAAAATCATAGAGTTTTCCAAAGGTGATATTCAAAAGATTTTCCTTTGCGTTTCTGCATCCAGAGAACATTGGTGCAAGAAGTGATAAAGCCAAGAGAATTTTTTTCTTCATAGAAGAAAGTATAAACGCAAAAAAAGTTACTGAAAATCTTTAAAAAAATCGTATGAAAAGAGCGTAAGAAAAAATAACGGAAAAAACAGCTCGGAAATTGTAAAAAAATCTTCGATAAAAAAAGTCTATTTTTATTCGATAATGTCGATATTTGGCTCATTTTTAATTTTGCAAAAAAAACAAGCATAAAAAAACTAAAAATTTTTATTGCTTTTTTCATCCGGTTAACGCAATATTTTGCACGTTGAGATTTTTCGATTCTTATGCAACTTAAAATCTCTCACTATTTGTAACAACTTCTGATAGAGTTGGAGGTATTCAAATGGATGAAAATAACATCATCATTTCTCTTCAACATGTGAGCAAGGTTTTCGATAAGACCTTTATCGCTGTCGATGATGTCAACTTAGACATCAAAAAAGGTGAATTCGTCACCTTACTTGGTCCTTCGGGATGCGGCAAAACGACGACTTTGAGAATGATAGCTGGGTTCGACATTCCTTCTTCAGGAAAAATTTTCCTCAATGGTAAAGATATCACAAATCTCCCACCTTATCAGAGGCCCGTCAACACGGTTTTCCAACATTATGCATTGTTTCCGAATTTAGACGTTTATGACAACGTTGCTTTTGGCTTGAAACTAAAGAAGATTCCTTATGAAGTGACCGACCGTAAGGGGAATAAGAAAACGAAATACAAACATCTATCAGCAAAAGAAATCGATGAAAAGGTTGCTAAAGCCCTCCAAATCGTTGACCTTGATGAAATGGAGGACAGAGACATTTCAAATCTTTCTGGCGGTCAGCAACAGCGTGTCGCTATTGCCCGGGCGATCGTCAATGAACCGGAAGTTCTTCTTTTGGATGAACCTTTAAGCGCTCTCGATCATAAGATGAGAGTCGATATGCAGCTTGAATTGAAAGATATGCATAAGAAACTAGGCATAACTTTCATCTACGTTACTCACGATCAGGAAGAAGCTCTATCAATGTCTGATAAGGTCATCGTTATGAAGGATGGCTCTATTCAGCAAATGGGTACCCCTGAACAAATATACAACGAACCTACATCTGCCTATGTAGCCGATTTCATCGGTGAATCAAACATCTTTTCTGGCACGATGGCTGGGGAAAAGAAAGTCCGCTTCCTTAATTCGATCTGGGAATGCGTCGATGATTTTCCCCTTAATCAAAAAGT
>CAVGNL010000181.1:0-2182 GCA_963630455.1 Prevotella sp. CAG:755 | reverse complement strand
GATTATCGCAACCGCTCAATACCGTTACCATCGATAATAAACCAACAAATATAATTTTCTTTTTCATTTTAGTTCTCCTTTAATCACTCTTTTCAAAGCAAAAGAACATAAATTTTATATACCTAAAACCGTAAAATTCAATTAATAAAAAGAATTTCGCTTAAATTGCTAAATATCGAATCGAAAAATTCAATCAACCAAAGTTGTCTTTATCACTCCTGATCCGCCTATTGACGCATAATAATCTCCAGCATCACAGTAATCAGACATATACGTTCGCGCTTGTTTTCCTTCGACTAATATGGCATTCGGAATCATTTCTATAAAAGGATTCATAATATCATCTGTGATCGCAGAGCAGTCTTCATCGGTATAGCTTCCCCTTGCAAAACTTTTAGCGTTTTTTGAATAAATGATCCCGTCTGTTATCGTATGGCTTTCATCGAGATTGACTCTGCAAAAAAGATAATCACGAATGGTTTTTCTTTTGAAATCGTAATTGATCTTAACGCCTATCCCCGCCTTAAAATCATCGGCATTTTCCCCTTGGGTGGCCCTTAAGATAATTTGGTCGTTATCCCTATCTATGAGCAGATTGATTTGAGTGCCTAGAGTCCGAGGTTGAGATTCTGGATAGGAAACTTTGTACTCAAACTTCATAATCTTGTCCGAGCAATCAAAATCTGGATGTTTCTCCAAAAGCCCAGCCCAGTAAACCATTACTCCAGGAAAGATAAAATCATTCGCGTAGGATTTGATATCGACCGGCAGCATCGCTTTAACTGAAGTTTGAGAAGCTTTATCAATCGACGTTTCCATCATATTTTTGCCAATCTGCATAAGCACTTCGCTATTTTCTGAGTCAATTGACGAAACTGATGAGTCGCAGGAAAACAGCTGAAAAGCACTTAAGATGGGCAGCATGACAATGAACGACTTTTTCATATTTCTTTCTCCCTAAAATCATCGAAATTATAACAAGAAATAATAATAATCGCATTCTAATTTAGAACGACAACATTGCATGTTCATTTTCCCTTTTAAACATCTAGCACTACTTATATGCTTCGGCGGCCAGCCAATTTACGTAAAATAACATTAGCAAACATTTTTAGCATGTCATATAAACCGATTCTCGCTTCCAGAAACCATTCATCGATTTAATATGACACGCATCGGAAAATTCCTCACAAAAATAAATTTTCTCGAACGCCGGATTCTTTTTTATCAAGATATCACTTGAAATAGCTGGAGTTCTCATCAAAAACTTTAACAAAATTGAAAAAGTGTTAAAAGGCAACGCCGCAAGCATCTCTAAAATCGTTAATCTGGTCGGTTACATCGATAGAAACTACTTCCCTGAATCTTTAGAAGAAGGAGCAAAGCAACGCCAAACGAACATCTGACATAGAATATGAAATAAAAAAGAAAGGCTTTTTAAGATGTTTTTCTTTATTTTGCTGATAAAAGGAGGCATAAATTGCACCAGATAGATAAAATGCAAACTATTATTAATAAAGTGCAACATATAGTTGCGTGATATTCTTTCAGAGGAAACATACACTATGGGCACAAGGAGGAATTATGATCGATTCAATTAAAGTTGGAAACAAAATTAACGCCTTGAGAAAAGAGAACGCCTTAACGCAAGATGAATTGGCCAACGAGCTCATGGTCACTCGTCAAGTTATTTCCAAATGGGAACTAGGGCATTCCTTGCCAAGCATTGACTTAATAATCGAACTTTCTAAATTGTTCAATGTTTCAATTAATTCCCTCTTATGCTTAGATGACGAAGAAATGAAAGTTGATCAAAATGATGTATTCAATGGTCATAAACGCAAATACATTGTCGATAAAATAATAAACAATGAATTGAAGGTAGATCTAATCAATACTTTCTATCAATTTTCGCCTTTAGAAAGAATCAGAATCATCAAAGCGGTCAAGGAAGGGAAACTTAAGGTAAATAAATTTGAATTTTCCAAACGTTTAAGCGAAAGCGAAAAAAGATTGCTTTATGAAAAAGGAGAAAAATACTAAAGAAGTTTTAAAAGAAAGAAAAAATGGTCTAGAGGAATATTTGAACGAAAGGAAATGTCTAGATCTCGAATTAGGCTTCAAAGAAAAAATAAAGAATATGCAAGAAGACATATTAAAGTAAGTAATGGAGACTCTTATT
>CAVGNL010000180.1:3194-3988 GCA_963630455.1 Prevotella sp. CAG:755 | reverse complement strand
GGTTAAATCTTATCTTCCATATGTTATCGAACCATCGATGGGCTTAGATCGTTTAATGCTGATGGTCATGGTTGATTCGTATGATGAGGAAACTCTCGAAAGCGGCGATACACGCGTTGTCATGCATCTAAAACCGTCATTAGCGCCTTACAAAGTCGCCATTTTGCCTTTGCAAAAGAAATTAACTGATAAGTCTAATGAAGTTTTTAAGATACTTAGCAAACATTTTGTTTGCACTAGCGACGTTACCGGCTCGATCGGCAAGCGTTATCGCCGACAAGATGAGATCGGCACGCCATTTTGCGTGACAATCGATTTCGACACTCTAAATGATAACAGCGTGACGATAAGAGATCGCGACAGCATGCAACAAATCCGTCTACCAATTGATGATTTAGTTTCTTATATCGAAAATAAGCTAAACTCCTAATTTGCGAGATATTTTTAATGTATTCGAAAGACCTAATAGAAACTCTTTTAAAAGAAACTGACATTGTAACGGTCGTTTCGGCATTCATTCCTGTAATCAAAAAAGGCAGAAGTTTTGTTGCTGTCTGTCCTTTTCACGATGATAAAAATCCTTCCCTTAATATATCAAGAGAAAAGCAGATATTTAAATGTTTCGTGTGCGGAACAGGTGGCAATGCAATAACTTTCGTTCAAAAACATCTCAATATATCATATCAAGAAGCGGTTCAAAAAGTTGCTGAAATAACAGGTTTCCATGATGAAAGGCTAGAAAAAGAGGCTTACAAACCGCAAATAGATACGATTAAGCAACCTCTTTACGACAC
>CAVGNL010000180.1:0-3147 GCA_963630455.1 Prevotella sp. CAG:755 | reverse complement strand
ATATTGCTTAGCCACCCCCGAAGCAAAAGAAGCTCAATCTTATTTAGCAAAAAGGCACCTCGACAAAGAACAAATTAAGAAATACGGCATAGGTTATTCCCTAAACGATGGTCAAAAAACAATCGAATATCTTCAAAAGAAAGGGCATACTTTAGATAAAATCAAAGGAATCGGCATTGTGAGTTCTTCGTCTAATACAGATGCGAATGCAGGCCGCATAATTTTTCCTTTAAAAGATAAAAACGGCCAAGTTATCGGTTTCAGCGCCAGAAAAATAAATTCAAAAGACGCAGATTCACCCAAATATGTAAATTCGCCAGACACTAAAATTTTTAAAAAGAGTCTTAATCTTTATAACTATAACAACGCCAAGAATTCCGCAAGAAGGGATGGCTACATCTATGTTTTGGAAGGTTTTATGGATGTAATGGCTCTAGATAAGGCTGGCATCCAAAGCGCAGTAGCCCTTATGGGAACTTCATTAAGCACTGAACAAATCGAACTTTTAAGGCAACTAAATTGCGAGATTAGGCTTTGTTTAGATGGCGATGCTCCAGGTCAAAGGGGAATGATGAAAATCATCCTTCAATTAAATAAAGCTGGTCTTCCTTTCCGCCTAGTATGCAATCCAAACGATTTACGAGATCCCGATGACATCCTTCAAGAATCCGGGGTAGAATCCTTAAGAAAGGCGATGGATCAACTTATCGACCCATTTAAGTTCCAACTCAATTATTACGAAAACGTTGAAAAATTGTCGAAATCGGAAGACAAGAAAAAAGTGTTAATGTATTCGATTCCTTTTTTGCGTTCCATGAAATACGGTTTAGACAGAGAAAATGACATTATAAAGCTCTCTAAGATAACAGGGTATGAACCAGAAATAATCAGATCTCAAATAGCGAAAGCCGATTCATCGGATAATTCATTAGAGGAAATAACCTATCAAGATCAGCAAAATTTCGAATTATTCCATCCAGAAGCAAAATATGTCAAAAAATTAGCTTTCGCCGAGAAGCAAACGCTTTATTATATGTTACAAAATATGGATGCCGTTAAGTATTTTGAGGACAACATAGATAATTTTTATTACCAAGTTTACGAAAAAATAGCCAGTTTTATAGTTGAATATGTCGATAAGAACAAAGAAAAAGTAAATATACCGATTTTATTTAGCGATATCGAAACATCCGATGACGATGATAAAGAGGAAATGAACAGAGTCCTCACCGAGCTCATTGCTGGAAAGCTTCCTTATGAACCATATAGCGAAGAAAACATGGCTTCGTGCGCCAAAGCGATAAAAGAAGGAAAAGAGGACATAAATGTCGATATCCTAATGAAAAAAAGGCTTTCAGATCCGGCTCAAGACATCGGAATGGCACTAAACGATTTCAAGAACATCAGAAACAGACAATTAGGCGAGAGAAAAAAGAAATGAATAGTTTGCGAATCAATGTAATCGTTTCATTCATCGATGAAGGAGCTTCAATAGCGGATGTTGGCAGTGATCATTGCCAAGTTCCTATATTAGCCATAAAAGAAAAGAAGATAGAATACGCCCAAGCAATCGAAAATAAAAAAGGCCCATTTGAAAGAATGGTGAAAGAAATAAAAAATAACGGTCTCGAAGGAAAGGTTGTACCTTCTTTATCTAATGGCATAAGCAATTTAGATAAGCGTGTTGATACGGTGATAATTGCTGGCATGGGTGGAAAACTCATTAAACAAATTTTAGAGAGTGATTCCGATCAACTAAAATCAGTCAATACATTAGTAATTGACGCGCATAGCAATCGAGAATTTATAACAAAATTTTTAGAAGATTTAGGCTATCATCTAGAAGATAATCGTTTTTTCTTCGAAGATGAAATTCCTTATGATGTTATGAAATGGAAAAAGGGGGAGAAAGGGAAACGATACTCGAAAGAAGAGCTTATATTCGGCCCATTGAATTTGGAAAGAAAACCGTCTGACTGGCTTAAATATTGGCAAAAAGAACTTCTCAGGCTTTCCTCGATTATAGAAAACGATAATCTACCAAATGGCGTGAAGCAAAAGTACATTCAATCAATTTCGATTATTGAAAATATTTTGAATAAATAACCATTTTAAAACTATATATCTACTAAATATTAACTATTAATTTAATAAAAGATTCGATATTAACTAAATAATGCTCAGTAGATATTTTTTGCATTCCAAAACAACATAATCTGGAGTGGAAGCGCCAGAAGCAATTAAGATCTTATCGTTCCCGTTCAATTCTTGAATATGCTTTGTTAGATCATCGACGTCAACCACGTTCAAGCATTTCTTATTCGGAAAATTATCATTTACCAATTGAATCAATTTTCGGGTGTTGTTACTTCCTTTGCTCCCTATAACAACAAACGCATCAGCCTCTTTTCCTAATTTAACCAATTCCTTTTGTCTGCTCTCAGTAGCAAAACAATGCTTAGCTGCTATTTTTGCCTCGGATATATTTTTCTTGATGTCATTAATTGCCTCATCAATTTCGTCATTCGTCATCGTTGTTTGAGAGACGACAAGCGGAGTTTTCGATTTGATTTTGGGAAAATCAAATACCTCATTGCGATCATATAGATGAACTTTGCTCTCATCGATAGAAAGCGATGCGATTGCTTCGGCGTGTTTTTTAATTCCAACAAAAATGACATCGTCGCCATTATTCGTCGCATCTCTTATTTTCCTCTCATTTTCTTTGACGAAATGACACGTGGCATCGTAAACCTTCATTTTCTTGCTTTTGGCTATTTCATCTAATTTCGGGGAATGGCCATGAGCCGAAAAAACGATTACAGCCCGATCTTCCATTTTCAGCAATTCGTCTTTGAAAAATCTTGAATCGACATTTAAAAGAGCGAAGCCATCTTCTTTGAGCTTATTCAAAACAGTTTCGTTATGGACTAGTTCGCCGAGAATATAAATTGTTTTCTCTGGATTCTCTTCTTTTGCTTTATAGGCTATTTCAATTGCTTTTTTTACCCCAAAGCAAAATCCAAACGGTTTAACCAAAATTACTTCCATGTCAAAATTATAGCTTCTTTCTTTTGTTTTTAACTTCTTTTTTATTTATAATTTTAGCCATGAGTTTTAGTAAGTTTTCATTGTCAAAAAAGATGG
>CAVGNL010000179.1:0-2411 GCA_963630455.1 Prevotella sp. CAG:755 | reverse complement strand
AATGAATCAAAGATTAGAGCTTTGTCATCGCGCTTTGCAAATTCGTCACAACCGTTTGCTTGGGACGCCAAGCGACGTTGCTCCAATTCTTTGGCAAGACGGGGCCTTAGCTCGTCTTAAACCAGGTGAGACAATCGACAAACTTCTTTATGATGGATATTCAACGATTTCTTTAGGATATGCTGGTTTAGCTGAAGCCGTTTTCTATATGAAAGGTATATCTCACACTTCGCCAGATGGAGAATCTTTTGGATTAAGAATCATGCAACTCCTGAATGATAAATGCAACGAATGGAAAAAGACTGAAAACATTGATTATTCCGTCTATGGCACGCCTCTTGAAAGCACAACTTATAAATTTGCAAAATGCCTTCAGAAACGTTTTGGGGTTATCGAAGGCGTAACAGATCATAACTACATAACGAATAGTTATCATATAAGCGTTCGTGAAAACATCAACGCTTTCGATAAATTAACAAAAGAGGCCAAATTCCAACGCCTTTCGCCTGGCGGAGCCGTCTCTTATGTCGAAGTTCCAAACATGCAAGATAACATCCCTGCTGTTTTGGCCATCATGAAGCATATGTACAACACGATTCTCTATGCTGAATTAAACACAAAGAGCGATTTCTGCGATAACTGCGGTTACGATGGCGAAATAAAAATAGTTCGCGACGAAACTGGCAAATTGGTTTGGGAATGTCCGAAATGCGGTAATCGCGAACAATCTAAGATGCATGTCGCCAGAAGAACATGTGGTTATATAGGAACTCAATATTGGAATCAAGGCAGAACGCAAGAAATTCAAGATCGCGTGATGCATCTATCTTGTCCAACCTGCAAAGGCAAAGAAGAATAAGAAACATCCCTCATTAAGAGGGATTTTCAAAATGAGGTTATTTTATGCATTATGGTCAAATAATGTTGGCAGATTCAGCAAACGGAGAGGGGATACGTCTTTCCTTATTTGTTTCAGGCTGCACTAACGCCTGCAAAGGCTGTTTCAATCCTGAGACATGGAACTTTTTCTATGGCGAAGAATATAACGAAAAGGTTGAGAACCTAATTCTTCAAGAATGCGCAAAAGACTATTATGCAGGCTTAACGATCCTTGGCGGGGAGCCGTTTGAGTTTGCTAATCAAAGAGGCATAATTTCTTTGATCCGAAAATTTAAGGCATCTTTTCCCAAGAAAACAATATGGATTTACACGGGTTTTACGTATGATATTGATTTAATCAAAGGTGGAAAACGTTATTGTGAGGTCACGGATGAAATCCTTGATTCGATTGATATTCTCGTTGATGGAAAATTCATTCTTGAAAAGAAAAACATAAGTTTAAAATTCAAAGGTTCAGAGAATCAAAGAATAATTGATATGAAAAAAACAAGAAAAGAAGGACACGTATGTCTTTCTCGATTAAATTCTTGATTAACTATGTTTTTGATAAATTGGTGTTCTATTTCAAATGATGTGAAACAAAATGGATTGCCGGGAGACTTGCTCCTTTGACCCCCTAAGGGTCGCGTCGCTCGCACAAAAAAGCATTTGCCTAATAATGTGTTTGACCAAAACCATTAAAGGAGATGCCATGGACATTATAAGCGAAAAGAGAAGGAATTACATACCGCACGATATGGAGACGAGGCTGCATTTCGTCAAATGCCACTAGCCAAGAGAAAGTGAGCAGCGGCCTGCCTTTTTTGTTCTTTCCTGTCCATCTTCCCGCAGGCTTTGCGAAAATACGAAAAAAACATAAGGAGGATCAAAGAGGCTAAAACAAAAAATGAATAACTACTCAAGAGTGTCTATAAAACGTCGACAACCGCAAAATGCAATAGAAAAATATTTTCAAGTTATATACTTTAGAGTATTATACTCATGAGTATATAGGAGATAATTTTATGTTTTATGGCAGAAGGAAAGAGCTTGAAAAACTGGAAAAAGAATATAAGAAGAAGAACTCCTTTTGCACGATTTACGGTAGCAGGAGAATTGGCAAGACCTCTTTGATCAATGAATTCATAAAAGATAAGAAGGCCATAATGTTTCAGGCAAAGGAAGTATCTAATGGAGACAATCTTAAATCTTTCTCTTATAAGATTTTAGAGAGTTTTAATAGGAATGATGAATATGTTTATTCCTCATGGGAGAAAGCATTTGATTCAGCAATATCTCTTTTTGGAAACGAAAAAGGGGTCATTGTCATTGATGAATACCCCTATCTAGTTAAATCTTATGAAGGAATCTCCTCGATTATTCAAGACGTTTATGATAATAAAATAAAGAATAGCAACATTATGTTGATATTATCTGGATCAAACCTTTCTTTCATGGAAAAGGAAATGAATGATAAGCAATCTCCTCTATATAAGAGAGTAACCTTGAAGATGAGAATCAAAAAGATGCCT
>CAVGNL010000178.1:2932-8013 GCA_963630455.1 Prevotella sp. CAG:755 | reverse complement strand
GTATTGAAGCCTTGATGGCTAACGATTGCTTCACCTGTCCAATTTTGCGCTTGAAGAACGCGACCGTGGAATACTTTCATCTTATTTAACCTCCTTTTGGCCAGTGATTATTTCTAAGACGTCTTGGTCCTTGAAATAACGCGCACTTGTATAAGTTCTCAATTTATTAGAATTTGTCATTAAAGTCTTTTTTCCGGAAATAGGATTATCTGCATACATCAATGGGCAAATATAGGATATATGTGCGCCAGTTGCGATTAATTTTTGATATCTTTCTTCTTTTTTGAATTCTTTAATGACAGCAGGGGATGCTGTTAAGACGGTGTCGATGACAAGTTTATTTTTACCTGATTTTTTTAATCCATCTACAATCATGTCAGACCAATCTTCCAATTGCTTGAGAGTAAGATGAGGACAACCAATAAAGCAACGATAAACTTTGGCATCTTTTTTCTTCCACATAATTGGATAGGAATCATATATTCTTTCCAATTCTTCGTCGTCGATTATGTATTCTTTTGCATTCTCTTTTATCAAAGTCTCACCTAATTCTTTTGCTTCAGGAGTGATTTTATCAACGTGATAGAGACCGACTGCGCCATTAGAAGCAGTGGCGGCTCCCATATCTTTTAAATAAGCCAACGTATCTTCGTCAGGCAAATCTTTTAAATATTGGTCTAGCCCGGTTATGTAAGGAACTTCGGCCATGACTTTGATGCCGATTGCTGAACCAAGGATTTGTGCTTCGGGTTTCTTCGTTGTTTTTAAAATGATTTTCCAATCAGCCTTTCTTCCCTCATCAGTGATGAAACCAAAATTAGGGGTCTTCTCTAAGATTGCACCGAACATATCTAGAATACCGGAGTTTCGGTTACATCTGGCACCTAGAACCGAATTGGCAAAGACAACAGCAGATGATTCACTCCAAGAAAGGACGTCGCCTTTTTTAGGGGTGTTTCCCATTTCTTTCAAGTAGCACGTGCATGAAAAAGCTTCGTCTTCGTTTGTTAAACCGATTTTTTTCAATTGGTTTTCGTATATTTTTTGCTTGTTGTACATGAAAACATTGGAAACAAGCTTTTCAAGCGGATCGCATTTCACGTTTTGATAATCAAGCGGGCGTGGATCCATCGTGAATCCGCCTTCTACCTTACATCCATCGGCAATGATTTCATCCATCAAAGGGTAAACGCCTTTTAATAACCCTAGTCCAAAGCTCGTGACAAAGTGGGATTTCTTATAGGTAACAGGAGCTAAGCTATCTGCGCCAAAGGCATCGCCGTACCTTACTAAGACTTCCATCATCTTAGCCATTGCGTTGCCTTTTTTGCCGGATAATATATCTTGCTCTTCTGGCGTTAATTTCATTTTAGGTTGATACATATCTCTCTCCTTATAGTTTCATGACCGTTTCATAAGCAGTCCAAATTACGCTGCGAAGGTTTCCGATTTTTTTGCAATCGCCAACAAGGTGGACGTTTTTGCTTTCGCTAGCAATCGGGGTGGGCTTATATCCAACGGAAAGAACAACGGAATCGCAAGGGATTTCAATTTCTTTTCCCTCTTTGTCTTTGCAAATGATCTTTCCGTCTTGGATTTCTTTGAGTGATGTTTCAAGATAAACAGGTGTTTTATGCAAAGCAAAATAATCACGCAAATATTGCGAATTTGCCATGCAAATCCCTCTTTGTTTTATTAAATCGTCTTGCATTTCAACAATAATTGGCTTTTTGCCAGAAAGGGCTATTTCATAAGCTACTTCACACCCCGTTAAGCCTCCGCCGATAACAGCGACCTTTTCTCCTACTGGGGCGCCAGAAAGATAATCGGTTGCATCGATTGCTTTTTCGTTTCCGGGAACTCTAAGCTTTCTTGCCACGCTTCCTGAGCAGACGATATATTCATCCGCTTTGATTTCATTGATGTTTTTTACTTCTGTATTCAAATGAACTGGAATATCCATTTCCTTCATTTGAAGCTCGTACCAGGAAAGCAAATCTCTTAATTTGCCTTTGAAGGAAGCGGCCGATGCTGGGACAAAGACACCGCCCAAATGGTCGCTCTTCTCGTAAATTTCAGGTTCAAGGCCGCGTAATTTTGCAACTCTAGCAGCCTCCATTCCGCCAATTCCTCCACCAATAATAGCGACTTTCTTGCTCTTTTTGGCTTTTTTGATGTAATGGACATTGGTTTGCATCGTTTCGGCATTAACTGCGCAACGTGCCATATGCAATGAATCGCTTAAACTTTGATCGTTGGCTGTGCCTTTATAGTGGCACATATTAAAGCAACCATTATGACAGCAGATGCATGGTCTAATTTCTTCTGGTTTTCCTTCCTTTAATTTGGTGACATATGCGCCATCGGCAAGGAATGCCCTAGCAATTCCGATAGCATCTATTTTGCCCTCTTTAACGGCTTCCGCTCCAACGTATGGATCCATTCTCCCTGCTGCGACGACAGGAATTGAGACAAATTTTTTGATATGTTCAACATCCTCTAAGTTGCAATTCTCTGGCATGTATATTGGCGGATGCGCCCAATACCAGGCATCGTATGTTCCGTTATCGCAATTGAGCATATCGTATCCGGCATCTTGGAGGTATTTTGCCGCTTTTTCCGATTCAGCCATATCTCTTCCTGCTTCAACGAATTCTTCTCCTGGCAAGGCTCCGGAATTGAAGCCTTTCGTTTTTGAAAGAACAGAATATCTTAGGGAAACAGGGAAATCATTTCCGCATTCTTTTTTTATTGCTTGAACGATTTCAACCGGGAAACGATATCTATTTTCAAAAGATCCGCCGTATTGATCAGTGCGCTTATTTACATATTGGAGAGTGAATTGATCAAGGAGATATCCTTCATGAACGGCGTGTATTTCCACGCCATCGACACCAGCTTCTTTCAACAATTTAGCCGTTTTGGCAAAAGCCATGACGAATTTGTTGATTTCTTTGATGGTCATTGCTCGCGAGGGAACTTTATCTGACCATCTATTAGGCGAGGTGCTAGAAGAAGCGCAAATCTTATCGAAATTCATGACTGGTTTTGATAAAACCCTCAAAAAACGATTAGTATATAGCTTCTCCATCGTTGGAGAGATGGTGAACGATCTCCCAAATCCCGCTGTTAGTTGGATAAACATCTTAGCCCCGTATTTATGAATTTCTTCCATAAACGGCTTAAGCTTTTTATACATGCCTTTTTTCCTATATAGCCATTGGCCAAGCATAGGATTGTAGACGGGCTGAATGCCAGGCAAAATAAGCCCAACATCATGTTCAGCTTTATCTAAGAGGAATTTGGCTGCTTCCTTGTCGAAATGATTGATTTCCATCCAGCCAAAAAGAGATGTCCCACCCATAGAAGTCATGACAAAACGATTTTTGATTTCCACGTTGCCGATTTTCCATGGTGTGAAAAGAGGCGAGAGCTTTTGATCCATTTTTTTCTCCTTTGTTTTCGTCACGTTATTATATGATTTTTTGAATAAATCAGTCTACCATTATCGATTTGAAAGAAGCCCTTAATTCTTGAAATGCCTTAGGCAATATATAAAATGTAGAAGAGGTGTTTCTATGACAATAAAAGAATATGTTGCCAAACGTAAAGAAGAGTTGAAGAAAGAAATCGAGAATTTAGGAAAAGAAGCTGTTTTATCCATCATTACAGTCGGTAACGATCCTGCTTCTGAAGCCTATGTTCGCGGAAAGAAGAAAGATGCTGCCGAGGTTGGAATCAAAGCTCTTCATACCGTTTTTCCGGAAAATGTAGAAGAAAAAGAAGTTCTTGCCTTAATTCGTAAGCAAAACGAGGACCCCAATATTCACGGTATCATTGTTCAACTCCCTCTTCCAAAGCGAATATCCGTAAAAAAAATCAACGAAACTCTCTCGCCATCAAAAGACGTTGACGGTTTCACTTTAGGAAGTTCGTTTGACCCTTGCACTCCAAAAGGAATCGTTAATTATCTAACAAATGAGGGGTTTGTTTTCACTGGGAAAAACGCTGTTGTTCTTGGTCGCAGTGAAATAGTTGGCAAGCCAATGGCCAGGATGCTATTGGATAGAAATTGCAACGTAGTTCAACTTCATAGCAAGACATCAAGAGAAGATAAAGAATTTTATTTTTCGCATGCCGATTTAATCGTTTCTGCGGTTGGAAGAATGTATAGTTGGGATGAGACATATCTCTACAAAAAAGATGCATATTTAATCGATGTTGGCATCAATATGGGTGAAGATGGGCATCTGCACGGTGACTTTGTTCCGAATTTGCCAGTTAAACTTCAAACTCCAGTGCCTGGAGGTGTGGGCTTATTGACGCGCTTAGCTTTGCTAGAAAATCTTTTGGAAGCAACCGAGAAAGGAGAATAAATGGCATACTTAGAATTTATCGATGATTTATCAAAATGGTTAAAAATAATCCTTGCTTTTATTCTTAATCCTTTATTCATTGTTTATCGTTTTATTGATGATATTCGACAAAAAGCGTGGTTATTGATTATTTTTGATGTTCTTTTTTGCATAGAATTCTACGTGGTTTTTTGGATTTTGAATATCATTTGGATTATTAAAGACAATAAGGTATTTAGTTTTGCGACTTGGTTTGGGATAGATGATCCAGGAAAATGGGCCAAGACAAATAATGTCAGCGATGACGTTATTGAAGCAGAAGTGGTTGATAAATAATCATGTGCTCGAATGAGTAACAATGGTCTTTGGCGGAAATTAAGGAAAAAGCGAAATTCCGCCAAATGCCAATTATATGTTTCTAAAATTTGAACAAGTCATCTAAAGTTATGACGTTTTGAAAGGCTGACCAATATTCGTTTTTTACGAGGCCATAGGTTGTGATTAACGTACTATGAACAGCATATTTTTTTGGTATGTATTTATATAATTCCTCACATCTAGAAATTATTTTTTTATACTCTTCTTTTTCTAACGAATAATCATCAGAATAGAATTTAGCTTCGCATAAATTTATGATGTTGTCATTTCTCTTTATAAGCAAGTCAACTTGTCCTTTTTCTGCTTCATTGTTGTAGTACCAAGAGGAAATTTCAGTGCCAACAGCTC
>CAVGNL010000178.1:0-2922 GCA_963630455.1 Prevotella sp. CAG:755 | reverse complement strand
ATCCCTAAGCTTTCTTTTATTTGTTTCACATGGTTGAAACAAACGTTTTCAAACGCAAGCCCCTTCCAGGAGGTAACCTCTTGTTTCAGATAATTATCGATCCAGTAATTTTCATTCGCGTTCTTCTTTTCGACAAAATTAAGATAAAAAAGACAAAAAGGGTCTATGAGTTTGTAATAATTTACTTTTTTAGGGAGACCAAAAGGAACATACTTGATTATAAAGTTAGAGACGATTAAAGAATTTAATGTTCTTGATAGATTGCCGTTATCAGGCAATTTCAGATTCTTTATTATTTCTTCCCTGCTATAGCCAATTTTCTTAGTGAAAAGCAATTCGACTATTTTTTTGGTTGCTGCAGGATTGCTAAACATCGAGTTAAACAAACGATCGTATTCGAAACGTAAAACGGAATTTTTGCTAAAGAAAGCGTCGTTGATATTCTGTACCAAACTTTTTCCACTGGATAAATAATTTAAATAGTATGGGACTCCGCCAAAAACCATATAGGCTTGCGTAATGTCATAATTAGAGAATTGGATGTTCTTTGAGACGAAAAAATCACGACATTCTTTAAGAGTGAAAGGATTTAAATTGATCTCATAGGTTACTCTTCCATATAGTCCGCCATGATTATTGATGAGTTTGTTTTCCATCCAAGAAGCCGCGCTTCCACAAACAATTATTTTTAAATTATGTCGAGCGGAAGCGAAAGAGTTCCAGAATCCTTCAAAAGCGCTTATAAAATGAGAGCCTGACGTATCTAACCAAGGCAATTCATCAACGAATATAACCTGTTTTTGGCCATTGTCTTTTTTAAGAATTAATTGCTCTAAGTGGAAAAAAGCATCAAACCAATCTTTTAAAATCTCTACATTCTCGGTTCCATATTGAAGCAAGGACCTTCGAAAATACTCTAATTGAATCTCTGTCTTTTTGTTTTCGTCATTTTCATCTAGAGATAAGCCGGTGTGTTTGAAAAAGAAGTTGTTTTTGAATGTTTCCTGAATCAAAAACGTTTTTCCTATGCGCCTTCTGCCATATATTGCAATCAATTCAGCCTTATCTGAATTATAAAGTTCTAATAATTTCTCTTGTTCTTCTTTGCGCCCGATCATAATGGCTTTTGGCGGAAATTTAATAAAATTTTAAAATCCGCCACCCTTTCTTTTGAAATTATATAGCAAAAAATCATTCAATATACATCAAATGGCGGAAATTAAGAAAAAAGTGAAATTCCGCCAAAGAAGATAATTATACATTTTAAGATAAACAAAAAACCGCGTCTTTATAACGCGGCTATATCTCAGATGAGTTATTCTTTATCTTTTTCCGTGTCATCAACAACTTCAACGTCAATGTTTTCAGTGACCGCTGCTTTTGCCACATTAAGAAGGGCTTTTTTTGCGCGCGCTTTGTTGATTTCAACAACTGTCATTACTGCCATCGCAAGGCCGGCGAGCACAAGAATGATTCCTAAAACGATGAGCGATATTTGCATGGTTAATAATGTGTCACCGCTTAAGCAGCAAATGACAACGATTCCTAATGCAACCAACGCTGCGCCAAAGACAATTTCGATGATTGGCAAATAGATTTTATAAAGTTTAGAAACAATGAAACCAATTGCAAACAACACCAAGCTTGCTCCAGCTACAATAACAAGCACGCCGATAAATACAGCTAAGAATGTTGCGATTAAATCGGCCAAACCACTAAGTTTCGAATAAGAAACAATGAAAGCCACACCGATAGCAAGTTCAAGCGTTCCACCAATAACTAAATCGTATGACAACTGGGATTTAATTGCCGTTTTAACGGCTGCGTCAACAACATTTCTTGCGACTACTGGCATGAAGTTTGCAATAATTTTCAAGGCCCCGCCAACAACAAGGAAGATACCACCGATCATCATGATGACTGATATGACCTTATTAATGTCGTCTTTTGTTGAAGCTTTCGCCATAAAGACAAAGCAGATAATGCCCAATGTTAGGATTAGGGCGGCTTCTAAGAAATTCCAAATAGACCAGATGAGTCCACCTTTGGCCAAGTTAATTGGCTTTTTCTCCTTTTTTGGAGTTGATTCTACTTCTTTTTCTTCTGGTTTTTCAGATTCTTTTTCATCAACGTTTTTATTTTCGTTTTCCATGTTGAATAAATTCTCCTTTTCAACAAAAACAATGATACATTTTTTATTGCTCAAAGGTTAGTTTATTCTTCAAAAGTAAGATTAGTTAGGACCTTAAAAGGAATCTCTACATCATCGATGCTCATGAAATGCTCGGTTTTAGAAACAGAATCTATTCTTCCATGAATTGTATAGATGTAACCATCATGCCAATATTTGGCTATAACAACTTCGCCGTTATAATTCGTTAATATTTCATTTATCGCCATGGCTTTATCAGATGAAATATGCGGGCAAGGTTGCTTATTTCTTTCATATTCTAACTTCGCTAGATAATCAGCTTGTGCTTCAAGTGATTTATACGGCGCCCATTTTAGCATCCCTCGTTCTCTCATTCTCTGTGCCCTCCTATTTGTGCGTGGCGTTGCAAAATTGTTGAGTTTTCTAGTAACGCCGAACAACGAAATACGCTATTACGACCATATGTGTCGCGTATTTTATCTAAAGTCTCGTTTATCTTTTTCTCTTTTCTTATCTCATTTTGATCATTTAAAAATGACATTTGGATATTTTCCGATTTGAATATTTTCCCGAGAGACACTCCTAACGCATAGATATCTTCATTTCCGATTTCATCAAAGAAAACGTATTTGGCATATTCGAATAATTCTTTAGGCGATTCGCTGGAATACGGAAGACTTATTTCCTTTTTGTAATTATTGTTTTTTTGCGAAGCCCACACGCCAACCTTCTTGGCAACATATCCATTCTTTCTAAGCCTAACGCATAAG
>CAVGNL010000177.1:0-3548 GCA_963630455.1 Prevotella sp. CAG:755 | reverse complement strand
ATATTCAAACAGCGTTTTATTGGTATCTATATCTTCAAAATCATAATCCAAGGAATAATAAAGACCATTTTTTCTTTTTGGAATTCTAACGGGCAACAAGAGCAAAGGGGCATACATCTCGCCTTTGCCGTGGTTGGCGCTGATTTCATTGTCATACCAGCGGATTAGACCCAAAGTTATAAAAAGAGGATTGCATCCACTTTCTTCAATTGACGTATTGGCTTTACGCGAAAGGTTTTTTAATCCATTCGCTTTACTTCCAGCTTTGCAATAAGAGGAAATTACTTTTTTACCGTATCCGTCTTTGACAATAGATAAAGATATAGGATCGTTGAATGATTGAACTTCGCTATCAAAGCTAATGTAATTAAGATCGGTTTCCGTTAAATTTATTTTGTTGTTTTTCGAAAGAAAACTCAAATAGTTTTCAGCTTTATCGACAAAAATTTGTTGGAGGCTGTTTGATTTTATTTTTAAATTCAGCAATTTGTTCGAGAGATTTAAATCAAGCAGGCGATCCTCCCAATATTCATATCGATTTTTATTTCTTCTGGTACTGCCATCAAGATATCTTCTCGATTCCAGATCAATTCCCTTAAACGAGCTATTATCAATTTCATCTTTATCCAAAGAAGGGACGATGATTCTTTTTTCGCCATCGATAAGGCGAACTGAAGGGATTGGCAAAATCAATTCCGAACGGCATTTTTTGATGTCGATAGCATATGAGAAGTCTTTTCTTTGGCTAAAACTGTTATAAGCTACGTCTTTCGCTTCTTGGAACGAGCTTCCTTCTTGCGTTAATAAAGTAGTTTCGATTAAACAAAGGTTTTCGTAGCCAACAGAGGCGGCGTTTATTATCGTTTGACCATTTTCCTCGATTGAAGAAGAAAATGAAGTATCTTCCTCTAACCATACCCCTAACATGGCATGATTTTGAAGAATTATGATAACAGGTTTTAGGCCAATTGCTTCAACGAAACTGGCAAAAAGAAGAGTCAAGTCCAAGCAGTTGCCCATCTTGTTTTCGAGGACGTCTTTTGGCAAGCGTAGGCGTTGACAAATCTTATTGAAGGATGTTGGGCTTACAATGTAACGGAGTTTCAAGGAAGATAGGAGAGTATAAAGGGAATCGAGATCTTTTAAAACTTCATTCGGATCGTGTGATAGATAGCCCAAAAACGAGGAATCGCCATACTTTGCGTTACGATAATCCATGGCTTTAGAGACTAATTCATTGACTTTATCATCGTTTGGTGTAACGAATGAAGCTAAAATTTCCCGAATTTTAGAAGAATTAGAAAATGCCGATTCGATTGGCTCAAAAACAAGATTTAAAGAAGAGACAGCAAGCATCTCGCCTTTTGAAGAAAGCAAAGTGACCCTTAAGGAACCATTGATACTTTCTGTGATTTCATAAAGCTTAAGCGGATCGAGAATGGTGTCAAAACGATTGATTATCGTTGGCCTGTTGCCTTTTTCGATGCAGGATAGGCGAATATTTGATATTTCCAGAAACGAAGGCAAAAAATCAAATTTCAAAACGGCATCTTTGATATCTTCTTCCCCAAGATTTTTTATCGTAATTGATTTCAAAAAAGAAAAAGGATTAGATTCGTTGCTACGTGTGGCTTCTTTTTGCAAAATATACGCCTGATAATTAATGTAATTTATATTTTTTTCCGCTTGTATCGTTATTGAGATTCCGCTCTTATCCATATGTTCTATTATAACAATCAAGAAGGTTATTTTTATATGGCAAAAAGTATTTTTCCCAGTTTTTAAAGCCAGGGATAGCGATTTATTTTTCCAAGTGCTTTCTTATTTTCTCACATTCATCATCTAAATGAAGTTGGATGAAGATTTTTTCTCCTTTTTTTTTTTTTTTTTAAGAAAGATCCGAAAAGAAACTATCGGATTGCTCTATCTTTAGAAATAACGGTGTCACGACGCGTTTTAGAAGCTCTTTTATATATGTTTCGTAAATGGAAATGGTTTTCTTCTCGTATAGCCATCTTGAATTAAGGAGGAAATTTAAGAAATTGACGTCATCCTCATCCCAGGTGATGAACATTTTGCCATTCACCCACTTTTCTAGATCTTCGATTGTTTTAAGGAAAAATAGGCAAAAAGATTTTTCCTCGGAAGAAATCTTTTTTCCTTCGCCTAAGAAAAAATGATCAACATCATTTCTGATTTTCTCTATCTCGCTGTCTTTTGTTCCGCGAATAATGATGCTTTTCTCGTTAAGAAAGGATATATCGCAAATTATTTGAATTTTGAAATCTAATTCGTTCATTGAAAAGAATCTTCAAGCGAGCGTTTTGATTAATAAGCTCTGGCAAAATAAGCAATGACTTTAGCTTTATTTCCGCTGATAGGGTCAATTAAAGCACTGTCTTGAGGCAATATTCGATAGATGCAGCGTGCCGTTGCCCCGTTGCTTTTCATCTTGATGACATCTTCCGTTTCCGGCCTTCCATCATAGGCAAATTTTACAAATCCGCCTTGCCTATCCAAAATCGAAATCATTTCCTCTAAAGAAGATGCTTCCGCTATGTGCGAATTCAAATTGGAAAGGGCCTTTTCATACATCCTATTATGGATATCTTGCAAAATTGAAGGCATTTTTTCAGCGAGAGAAGAAACTTCAACCGCTTCTTTCTTGCCATCGACACGAGTTGTAAGGATTGCTTCGCCTTTTTCTAAATCGCGTGGCCCGACTTCAATTCGGAGGGGCACGCCTTTCATTTCATATTGGGCGAATTTCCACCCAGGAGTGTGATTCTCATCATCATCAAGCTTTACTCTAATTCCTTTTCCTTTAATCTCATCATAAAGTTTTTTGCAAGCTTCCATAACGCCGGGGGCTTGCATTCTAACAGGAACTATGACAGCTTGGATCGGAGCGACAAAAGGTGGCAAAACCAAGCCATTGTCATCGCCATGAACCATTATTATGGCGCCCAAAAGCCTAGTTGAAGCGCCCCATGAGGATTGAAAAGGAGTCTCTAAGGCATTTTTCCTTCCTAAATAAGTGACGTCGGCGGCTTTGGCAAAACCTTGGCCCAAAGAATGCGTCGTGCCACTTTGAAGGGCTTTCCCATCATGCATCAAAGCCTCGATTGTGTATGTATGTTTTGCACCAGCAAATCTTTCATGCTCCGTCTTTTCTCCCATCAAAAAAGGAATGGCCAATAAATCACGTCCGCATTCGTTATAAACATTAAGGATGGCTTTTGAATTATCTTCAGCCTCTTTTTCAGTTTCGAATAAACAATGTCCCTCTTGCCAAAGGAATTCGGCGCCGCGTAAAAATGGACGCGTAGTTTTTTCCCAACGGATTACCGAACACCATTGGTTGTAGCAAATCGGCAAATCGCGATAAGAGGTCACTCGTTTCTTAAAAAGCTCGGAAAAAACCGTTTCCGATGTAGGACGTATTATCAATGGATCACTTAATGTTTGGCCTCCGCCAATCGTTGCGACCAAGCATTCTGGGGCAAATCCTTCAACGTGATCTTTTTCTTTATTGAAAACGCTTGAGG
>CAVGNL010000176.1:0-6559 GCA_963630455.1 Prevotella sp. CAG:755 | reverse complement strand
TCACCCATCCGTCCGCTCTTTGCCGTTATTTACCGAGCAAGGATGTTTTTCAAGAGCATACGTTCGATTTAAAAGTTGGATCGCGTATTTCCTTAGAAAAAATTAAAACCAAATTAATTTCTGCCGGATATTCGCGAGTAAATAAAATCGACCAATCATTACAATTTGCTTTGCGTGGCGACATTCTTGATGTTTTTTCCGTTAACTATCTTAAGCCTATTCGTATTGAATTTTTCGATGATGAAGTGGAGAGCATTAAATATTTTGATATTTCAACACAATCATCGACGGAAAAAATTGATGGCATACGCATATTGCCAGCCTCCGATCTTCTTTTAAATGAAACGCAGCGAAAAGCTTTTTCCTTGCGCTTTAATGAATTAATGGAAAGCGATCTATCCCACATCCACGGGGAGAATAATAAAGACACATATAGGCAAAACGTCAGCAAGGATTTCGATGACATTCTCGAAGGTAAATTTAAAAATCGTTTATATCGTTATTATGGATTTGCCATAAATAAACCCAATTCTGTTCTTTCGTATTTTGATCCAGAAGTCGTTTTCGTTCCTGACAAAGATGGGTTTAAGGAATCTTGTGATTTATTAAGCTCTGAAGCTAGAAATTATCTCAATGATCTCTCTTCCTCCTTTTTATGCCCTACGCATCTTGAAGAATATATGTCTTTAGATGAAGCGTTTCACGGAAGAAACGTTTCTTACGGGTCAAAGTTTTCTCATTCAGGCGATGATGAATTTTTCCAAACAAGAAATATTCTTTCGTCGGGTGTTGGGATTTCATCACTTTTACCTTTGCTAGAATCGTACCAATCATCAGAAAAGATTATTCTTTCCTTAAGCGAGGAACGCCAAAGAGACACAGTTAAAAACATACTCAAAGAATTTAAGATCGAATTTGAAGAAGTAAAAGGATTGGAACTGCCCTCGTCTCATCTTGGAATATCCGACTTTTCCTTGAATGTCGGCTTTGAACTTCCGACATTTTCAACTACATTTATTTCCTCAAGCGAAATATTTGGAAAAAAACTGATCGCCACACGTTTTTCAAGCAGATTCAAAAACGCCACTATTCTTAAGAGTTATCAAGATTTGAAACCAGGCGATTATATTGTTCATGAATATAGTGGAATAGGGCAATTTATCCAGGTAAAAACCATAGAAACGGATGGGATTCATAGGGATTATTTGGAAATTGCATATGCAAAGGGCGATGAATTATTCGTTCCCTTGGACCAATTTAGGCTTGTTAGAAAATATTCAGGCAGAGAAGGCTATGCACCAAAACTTTCTAATTTATATTCTGGTGATTGGGAAAAGAAAAAAAGCAAAATCAAATCTCGTGTAAATGATTTAGCAGATAGGCTCATGGCCTTGTATGGAGAAAGAGCGAAAGTTGAAGGTTACGCCTTTAGGGAAGATGATGAATTTCAAAGAAGGTTCGAATCGGAATTTCCATACCAATTGACACCAGATCAGGAAAAATCTCTTGAAGAAATAAAAGATGACATGGAGAAACCATATCCTATGGATAGGCTCCTTTGCGGGGATGTTGGTTTTGGTAAAACGGAAATTGCTTTTCGAGCAGCTTTTAAGGCGATAGATGACGGCAAACAAGTGGCCTTGCTTGCTCCGACAACTCTTTTGGCGAGACAACATTTTGAAGTGGCCATAGAACGCTTTCAAACCTTTGGCATAAGACTTGCCATGCTTTCTAGAATGGTTTCAAATCATGAAATCAAATTAATTCATGAAGGGTTAGAAAAAGGAACAATTGATTTTGTTATCGGTACGCATAAGCTGCTTTCCAAAGATGTTCGTTTCAAAGATTTAGGGTTGCTTATCGTTGACGAAGAACAACGTTTTGGAGTTGCTCAAAAAGAAAAAATCAAGGAAATGAAAAAGGACGTTGATGTTCTTACTCTTTCCGCAACCCCGATTCCAAGAACTCTACAAATGTCTCTTATAGGCATTAGACCAGTTTCAACCATAAATACCCCTCCGGAGGCAAGGACCCCGATTCAAACTTATGTCATTCCTTATGATGAAGGGGTTGTTTACGAACTCATAAAAAGAGAGCTTGCACGAAACGGGCAGGTTTTCTTTATCCATAACGCCATTTCTTCCATTTACGAAAGAGGGAATAAAATTGCTTCTAACGTCCCTTTAGCCAATGTTGGCGTGATTCACGGGCAAATGGAAAGGGAAGAAGTCGAAGACGTGATGCAAAAATTCTATGATGGGGAACTTAACGTATTGGTTGCAACCTCCATAATCGAAAATGGCATAGATGTTCCCAACGCAAACATGATAATTGTTGAAAATGCAGATCGTTTCGGTCTTTCTCAACTCTATCAAATTAAAGGACGAGTCGGAAGAGGAGACAGGGTAGCATACGCTTATCTTACTTATAAGCCAAACAAGAACGTGAACGAAGAAGCTGTTAAACGTTTGAAAGCGATTCAAGACTTTACGGAACTTGGCTCTGGATACAAAATCGCTCAACGAGATTTGATGATTAGAGGAGCTGGAGATATTCTAGGACCAGAACAAGCTGGATTCATTGATTCAGTTGGTTTGGATTTATATATGCAGTTATTAAACGAAGCCATTGAGGAAAAGAAAACCGGAATTAAGAAAAACCCTCCTAAAGCCCGCACGCTTTTTGACATTGATGCCTACATTCCTAAAAGTTACGCCCTTTCTTCTGATAAGATTGAACTTTATCAAGACTTAGAATCAGCTAAAAATGAAGAAGAGTTAAATGATGTTGCCTATCATATGCAAGACGTTTATGGGAAAATGCCAAAACAAGTCGAGCTTCTAATTATCCAAAAAAGAATAAATTTTTTAATGGAGAAAAAAGAATTTGAAAAAGTCGAGCAAACAGAAAATTACGTTGACGTGCTTTTGGGCGATTCATTTGTTAACCTTCCGCATATCGCCATAGATTTATTTGAATCAGTTCTTCCATTTATGAACGAAATCAAAGTTAGTTTTGTTGAGAAAAAGATTCGTCTACGTTTGAGCCGCAACAAAGATGGTTCTTGGATTTTCGAACTCCTAAAAATCTTGCAGACCATCGATGAGCTTTACCAAAAGCGAACATTAAAGTGATATCATTTGGTTATGAGAATTGATAAGTGGCTTAAGGTGTCGCGTTTGACCAAGAGAAGAGAAGTGGCCAAAGAGCTTTGTGAAGATGGCGATGTTTTTATTAATGATAAGCCAGCCAAAGCGAGCAGCGAGATTCTCCCTGGAGATGAATTAATTCTTATCATGGGACGTCATAAAATAACCGCAAAAATTATCTCCATAAAGCCCTATGCAAAAAAAGATGAAGCCAAAGAGATGTACGAAATTATTAGTGATGAGATTCGTGATGGTGTCGATAACATCTAGTGTTTTAGTTTTTGCTTAAAAAATAATTGGTAAATTAATTCAAATTTCTTTCCCTTTCACCCTTAAAGGGTGTATTTTTGTTCTAGCGCTTTTTCTTTTGCGCTTTCAGTATACACAAAGGAGGAAAGACATGAACGACAAAAAACAGAAAAGAAATAAATTTACCTACATTTTGCCTTATTTGCTTACCACTGTTCTTATTGTCATGATCGTTTGGATGATTGTTGGTCAATTTTCCAATCCAGTTGAAACTTGGAATGAAAGCGATATAGATGACTATGTTGGTTACAATATTTCTAGCAAGGAAATGCCATCGGATAAAGGTAGTTATTTTATTTCGCATATCACTTATACGCAAAAAGCCAATGATGTTGTTGTGGTTAAGGGCCGTCGCTATGAGAAGAAAAATGGTACGGAAGTTGGAAACAAAAAAGACTTTACAGTCGTGATTGGCCACGATCATTGGAATAACGAATTTGCCTATGAAGCGAACACGACTTCGGAATCATCCTTTCCGATGCACGCCTCATATTTTAGCATCTTCAAAACCGCGACCGATTGCTGGCAATCTTATGGATATGACACAAAATATAACGATAACGCTTATATAACGGCCGTTGATCCCTATGAAGTATCTTTCTGGGATACTTGGGGGCCTACAATCATCCAAGGCGTTTTGATTTTAGTGATTGCCGGATTCTTGATTTGGAGGCTCAACGCCTCAATGGGCGGAGCAAACCGTCAAGCCATGGACTTCAATCGGTCACCAGCTAGAATCGAAACATCCAAAGTGCGTTTTTCCGATGTCGCAGGATGCGATGAAGAAAAAACTGAAATGGTTGAAATGGTTGACTACCTAAAAGAACCTAAGAAATATTCTAAATATGGAGCCCGTCTGCCAAAAGGCGCTCTCTTAATCGGCCCGCCAGGAACCGGTAAAACATTGCTTGCTAAGGCTGTTGCTGGCGAAGCTGGCGTTCCCTTCTATAGCATTTCTGGCTCTGATTTCGTTGAGATGTTCGTTGGCGTTGGTGCCGGCCGTGTCAGAGATTTGTTTAAAAAAGCAAAACAAACTGCCCCATGTATCGTTTTTATTGATGAAATCGATGCTGTTGGACGTCAAAGAGGAGCAGGTTTAGGTGGCGGTAATGATGAAAGAGAACAAACACTCAACCAATTGCTTGTTGAGATGGACGGCTTTGAATACAACTCTGGAATTTTGGTCATTGCTGCAACGAACCGCGATGACGTTCTTGACCCAGCATTGCTCCGTCCAGGACGCTTTGATAGAGTCATCACCGTTGGGCTTCCTAATTCCGATGGTCGTGAAGCCATTTTTAAAGTTCACGCCAGAAACAAAAAGATTGATCCAAGCGTTGACTTCCATGCTTTAGCAAAACGTACGGTTGGTTTCTCTGGCGCCGATATCGATAACATCCTTAATGAAGCTGCCATTCTTGCTGTTCGTTTCAACAAAGATACGATTGGTATGGCTGAAATTGACGAAGCTATTGATAGAAGAATTTCAGGACCGGCAAAATCAAGCAAGGGTATGTCGCCTGTTGAACGTAAGCAAGTTGCCTTCCATGAATCTGGACACGCCATAATCGGGCTTGTTCTCCCACATGCTGAAAAAGTTCAAAAAATTACTATTATTCCTCGCGGCAATACGGGCGGTCACGTTTTAATGACTCCAGAAGATGATCGTTTCTTGATGACAAAGAAAGAAATGCTTGCGATGATTACTGGTCTTCTTGGTGGAAGAAGCTCGGAAGAGATCTTCTTTGATGATGTTTCTAGCGGAGCATCGAACGATATTCAACAAGCCACTCGTTTGGCGCGTGCCATGGTTACCGAATACGGAATGTCTGATTTAGGGCCAATTCAATACGAACAAGCCGGAGGATCGGTTTTCTTGGGAAGAGATTACACCAATACTAGCAAGAACTTCTCAACACAAATCGCTTATGAAATCGACAAAGCTGTTCGTGAAATCATTGAGTCGTGTCATGAAGAAGCTAGGAAAATCATTCTTGAACACAAGGATGATGTTACCTTGATTGCTGAAACGCTTCTTGAAAAAGAAACAATTACCGCAGAAGAAATTGAATCTTTGGTCAAAACGGGGAAACTCCCTGGGAAAGTCGTTGCAGAAGTTAAGGAAACTGATGCTATCTCCCAAGAGACAAAAGATAAATTAAATAAGATTGTCTCTTCTCCGACAAAACGTGATATTGAGCAGCCATCTAACTCTTCTGAAGAGAAAAATGGTGAAAAAGAATCACCTGATAAGACTGAAGAGGATAACAAGTAGATTATTGTTAGAAAGGGCCTCATGATTGAGACCCTTTTCTCTACCAAATATGATTATGGAAAAGATTAAAATAGGTGATGTCGAATTAAATGGCCGTGTTGTTTTAGGGCCAATGGCCGGCGTTACAACTCTTGCTTATAGGGAATTCATGAAACCGTTTGGAGTTGCTCTTTCCTATTCGGAGATGATTTCCGATTGCGGTCTCTATTATTCAAACAATAAAACTCTTACGTATTTTAGGACGGCTAAGGATGATAGGCCTGTTGGTCTTCAATTGTTTGGCTTTGATTTCAAGAACACAGAAAGGGCTATCGAAGTTTTAGAAGAATATGCCGATTATGATATTCTCGATTTAAATTTTGGATGCCCTGTACCTAAAGTAACAAAAACTGGCGCGGGCTCTGCTTGGATGAAACGCCCAGATGAAATGATCGAATACACGAAAAAAGTAATCGAAAAATCTCATAAACCAGTGACGATTAAAATGCGTCTTGGCTGGGATCAAGACCACATCAATTGCGTCGAAATCGCAAAAATAATGCAAGATATAGGCGTAAAAATGATAACTATTCACGCTAGGACGTCGACTCAAGGATATGCTGGAGTCCCTGATTTTGAAAAAATAAGAGGATTAGGAAATGATTTAAGCGTTCCTCTTTGCGTATCCGGGGATATTTTTTCTCCCGAAGCGGCTATAGAAGCAATGGATATTACCGGAGCTAAACTTGTTATGGTCGCCAGGGGCGCTGAGGGGAATCCCGAATTGGTAACAAACATCAATCGAGCATTAGAAGGAAAAGAACTTTTACCGCCACCTTCAATATAT
>CAVGNL010000175.1:0-7927 GCA_963630455.1 Prevotella sp. CAG:755 | reverse complement strand
ACGAGAACGTTTTTACGATTGAAAAAAGTAATGACACATATTTCGTTTCCTCGATCGTTCTTCCTGAAGATGCATATTATTTAGTGATGCCTTCTGCCATTAAGGATGCAAACGGCAAAATTAATTCGTTAGAAAAAGTCGAAAAGAAAACTGAAGCCTCTAATATCTTCAATTCAACAAACATTTCTATAAAAGGGCTCTATTTCCCATCTCTTTACCAAAATATAGGTCAATCAGTTTTTGCTAATCTTCCCTCTCTCGAAGAAATTAAATTCGGTTCGGGGAAAGGAAGCCAAATTATCGGGGAAAACGCCTTTGAAAACAATTCAAGTCTAAAATCGGTCACTTTCTCTAAAAATTTAGTGACAATCAGTAAAGACGCCTTTAAGAACGATTCGAGTATTGAAAAAATCGATTTGTTGGACACGGCAATTAAAAATCTCGGAGAGTCGGCTTTCGAAGGTTGCCTCTCATTAAAAGAATTCTATCTTCCTTCAACGATATCTTCTTTGCCCAAAAACATCTTTGCCTACTGTTCCTCTTTAACTGAACTAAATTATGAAGGCAGTATGGCAGGATGGAACAATTTAAGCAAAGATGCTTCATGGTCTAACACCTCTTCAATCAATAAAGTCATTTGCAAAGATGGATCTATAGACATATAAAAAGCATAGGGATTTCCCTATGCCCAATAACGTTTGTTATATCTTTATTAAATCAACGGCTATAAATCAAATCGTCATAATTTCTTTTTGCTTTTCGGAAAGAATATCATCAACCATCTTATTCGAATCCGTCACGACTTTTTGAATATCCTCTTCAACGCGGTCTTTATAATCATCGCTCATCGAATCATCCGCTTTTAACAAATCCATGTAATCGCGGCGAATATTCCTTATCGCAACCTTGGTTTCATCTGCAATTACTTTCGCTTCTTTTGCGATTTGTTTTCTAACGTCTTCTGTAAGAGGTGGAACGATGATACGAATATCGCTTGCCTCCACCTGAGGATTAACGCCTAGATTAGCACCGGCAATCGCCGAAGCGATGGTTTTTAAATCTTCTCTTGAATACGGCTTGATTAACAATTGCCTAGGTTCAGGCATAGAAATTGAAGAAAGAGAAGTTATCTCCATCTTATCGCCATAATAATCACACATGATGCCATCAAGCATTTTTGGATTGGCGCGCCCTGTTCTAAGCTTGCTTAATCTTCCTTTATAGGAATCAATGGCCTTGTCCATTTGTCCTTTTGCTTCATTAACTAATTGATCCATAAATTTTACTCCTTTGATATCGTTGAACCAATATCTTCTCCTTTTAATACCTTTATTAGACTGCTTGGGTCAGACATATTGAAGACATGAATCTTAACATTTGAGTCCGCAAGCATGGCAACCGCCGTAAGATCCATGACCGCAAGTTTCTTGCTCATCACCTCTCCATAAGTTAGCTTTTTTATTAGCTTGGCATCTTTATTTGTCCTAGGGTCAGAATCATAGACGCCCTCAACTCCGTTTTTGCCCATAATGATTGCATCGGCATTGATATCCAAAGCTCTAAGAGTAGCACAAGAGTCTGTTGTAAAGAATGGGTTTCCAGTTCCTCCGGCAAAGATGATTACATAGTCGTCTTCTAAGTGAGCGATTGCTTTTCTTCTGATGTACGGTTCGCAGACCTGAGGAACGTTTATCGCTGACATTACGCGAGTGCCCAAGCCTTGCTTTTCCAATGCGCTTTGTAAGGCCAATGCATTCATTATGGTTCCAAGCATTCCCATGTAATCAGCTGTCGAACGTTCTATGCCAACCTTATCAGCCAAGCGTCCGCGCCAAATGTTGCCAGCTCCAACGACCAAGCTAATTTGAACGCCTAGGTCGTGAGCGGATTTTACTACTTCGGCAATGGCTCTCAGTTTCTTTTCATCGTAAATCGAACGATCTTTTTCGCTCTCTAAAGCTTCTCCAGAAACCTTGAGAACGATTCGTCTATAAATTGAATTGTTTTCCATAGTGATAATATTATACAAAACTCATAGAATTTTTGTATGAAAAAAGGATGCCACTGGCACCCTTTGAAATTCATTGCAATTAAGCAGCAAGGCCTTCGCCGACTTGATAACGGACAAAGGAAATGACTTTATTGCCTTTTTCAGCTAAAACTTGTTCGACGGTCTTTGAAGGATCGAGTAAGAATTTTTGTTTGATTAAGCAATATTGGGACAAAGCCTTATCAACTTTTTTCTCAGCGATTTGATCTTTGACTTGTTGAGGCTTGTTGATGAGTTTTTCATCAGCGGCAACTTCAGCTTTAGCAACGCCGAGTTCTCTTTCTCTTTCAGAAGCAGGGACATCAGAAAGATTGACATAAACCGCGCCAGAATCAGCAATGTGCATTGCGAGATGGTGAGCGAATTCTTCGTCTTCTTTTTCCAAGAGAACGCAAACGGCGATACGGCCTTTCTGGTGAATGTAGGTTCCAAAACCTTGACCATCTTCTTTTTTGATAAGAGCCAAACGACGGAACTCAGTTTTCTCGCCGGTTGCAAGAGCAACGGTATCGTGCATCGTCAAAGTTGCTTCGCGAGCAGTTTCGATAGTTGCTGGTTCATTCTCTAAAGTATAGTTGAGAACATATTTTGCATATTCTTGGAATTTGTCAGATGCGGAAACGAAATCTGTTTCGCAGTTTACTTCAATCAAGGCAGCTTTATTGCCTTCTGCTTTAACAAGAGCTAAGCCTTCTGCGGCAGTTCTGCCAGCACGTTTGGCTTGTTTGGCAATGCCTTTTTCGCGGAGATAATCGATTGATTTTTCAATGTCGTACCCAGTTGCTTCTAAGGCTTTTTTGCAATCCATCATTCCTGCGCCTGTACGGTCGCGAAGAGTTTTGATTGCGGCGATTGTATTTTGATCTGCCATATTATCATCCTTTCGTTAGGCTGCTTTTTCTTCAGCGTGTTTTTCTTCAGCTTTTGGGGCTTCTTTTTCGCCTTGAGCAGCTTTCTTTTCAGCAAAACGAGCATTGCGCTCAGCTTGCATCTTTTTGAAGCGTTCTTCACGAGCTTGTTTTTGAGCGCGGATAGCGGCTTTGCGTTGTTCATTGGCGATATCGGCTGCACGAACTGCATCTTTCATCGTAGCTTCTTCGGCAGCGTCTTTGACATAAGCGAATTCAGTAATTCCGCCTTTGGATTCGACGACGGCATCAGCTAAGACACCGAGCAAGAGCTTCAAAGCGCTTGGGGCGTCGTTATTTGATGGGATTGGGAAGTTGACGATATCTGGATCATCGGATGTATCGCAGATTGCAAATGTAGGAATGCGTAATTTGCGAGCTTCTTCAATAGCGTTGTGCTCGATCGTTGGATCATCGACGATGACGGCTTGTGGCAAGCGGCGCATTTCTTTGATGCCTTCGAGATTGCGGGAAAGTTTTTCGAGTTCTTTCTTCAAAAGAGCAACCTCTTTCTTTGGAAGCTTATCGAATTCGCCATTCGCTTCCATTTCTTCTAGTTCTTTTAATCTCTTGGTACGTCCAAGAATTGTACGGAAATTGGTAAGGGTTCCGCCTAACCAACGATTGGCGATGTAGAAAGATCCAGAACGTGTTGCTTCATCGATAACAATTTGTCTTGCGCTTTCTTTTGTGCCGACAAAGAGAACTTTTCCACCTTCATCAACGATGCTCTTGAGTTTGGCATAAGAAGCATTTACTTGATCAACGGTTTTGCCCATATCAATGAGATAAATACCGTTTCTGGCACCATAGATGAATTTTCCCATTTTTGGGTTCCATCTTCTTGTTTGATGACCAAAATGGACACCGGCTTCAAGAAGTTTTCTCATGGTCATGATTGGAGCGTTTGGATCTCTAATCACAGAAGCCATGATGTCTTCTTCTGTTGCAGCATCAGCTGCTGGCGCTTCTTCAACGCCTTCTAATTTTGTTTCTTCGTCACTCATTTTAGTGACCTCCATTTGTTTTAGCCTCCCCCGTTTCAAGGAACTGACCACCATGATGATTTTTAAGCTGTTTCGCCCATCAAGGAACACGGCGTTCGATCCGCGAGGTGCGTATAAGCGCTTTCTCGTAAAAGAAAGGCCGAGAGAGATTATACACCTAAAGCAAGTCAATACAAAGAACAAATTTATTAGACAAAATCGGGCCTATTTCTCTTTTTCCTCGCCTTGTCTTGGAAAGAAGTTCTTATATTGTTCTTTCATGCTCTTGGTCGAAACGTGAGTGTAAACCTGAGTTGTATTCAACGACGCATGGCCCAAAAGTTCTTGTATCAATCGTAAATCAGCTCCGTTATCTAGAAAAGTCGTTGCAAAAGAGTGCCTTAAAATGTGCGGATGCAATCCATAATAACATCCGGTCTTTATTTCAACTTGTCGAAGAATGTATTCAAGGCCTCGAACAGTTAGATTCTCTCCTTTGGCGTTTAAAAAGAAGGCGTCGGCAGGTTTTGAACTATTGTGTTTATTAAGAAGTTCGGGGCGCTGCTTTTTCATATATGCTTGCATCAAAGAAAGAGCGGTCTTTGATATCGGAACCAATCTTTCTTTGTTGCCTTTTCCATAAATTCTTATCATTCTTGAACGATAATCGATATCTCTGGCTTTAAAAGAGACCACTTCCGAAGCTCTCATCCCAGAGGCGTACATCAATTCCAGTATCGCTTGATCGCGTAGGGCAAAATAATCTTTTCTTTTTGCGTTTTCATTTAGCAAAGAAGTTACTTGTTCAACGGTTAAAGCTGAAGGATAACGAATGGGCTCTTTAGGAGCTTTCGCCCTTTTAAAAGGATTGAGTTTGATATAGCCCTTACGTTGCATGAAAGAATAGAATTGCCTACAAGCGGACATTCTTCTTTGAAGGCTTCTCGCGCCAACTCCTTTATCCATTTGCTCAGACTCAAAATTACGGATAAGAAGTTTATCGACCTCATCCATCTGCGCCCCTTCCTTAGAAAGAAACTCAAAAAAGAAATCAAGGTCGCTTTGATAGGAGGAAATCGTATGCTTCGAATAACGTTTGGCGCTTAAGGAATCAAGAAACTCTCTTTCTACACGGTTCATTAATTAACACTCTTCCAATATGATTCTACAGTTTCTAACGCTTTATCGATAGTCGGTTGACGATTATCTTTTTTCGAGGCGGGGAACAACACCCAAGAGGCGTTCATCGGAGCGAAATATTTGCCATTGGCATGAAGAATGTAATCAATCAATGCGCCCGTGACGCTTTCTCGAGGAAGCGAAATAAATGGCAGACCACATAATTTTCTATAGGCGTTAACGCCGGCAATAATTCCCATAGCCGCCGATTCGACATATCCTTCGACTCCAGAAAGTTGGCCAGCCACAAAAATATTCTCACCATTTTTCAAGGAAAGATCTTCCTTTAAGGCAATAGGTGAATCGATATAGGAATTTCTATGCATCAGTCCATAACGAACAAATTTCGCGTTTTCCAATCCAGGTATCAAAGTAAAAACGCGTTTTTGCTCGGGATATGTAAGATTGGTTTGAAAGCCGACTAAATTGTAATAATCGCCAAGTTTTGTATCTTGCCTTAATTGGCAAACGGCATAAGGATGCGGATGTTCTTCCGTCCAAAGGCCAAATGGTTTTAGTGGTCCATGGCGCAAGGTCTCCATCCCTCTGGAAGCAATAACTTCTACTGGTAAGCATCCTTCGAAGTAATGGGTGTCAAATTCATGAAGGAGTGCTTTTTCGGCATGAATCAATTCCTCAACGAACTTATAGTATTCATCCTTTGTGAATGGGCAATTTATGTAAGAGGAATCGCCTTGTTCAAAACGAGATTTATAGTAAGCTTTTGAAAAATCAATCGAATCTTTTGCGACTATAGGAGCGGAAGCGTCAAAAAACGAAAGGTTTTTTTGGCCAATCGTCTCCCCTAAAGCATTTAGAAGAGAATCAGAAGTCAATGGGCCTGTCGCTAAAATCGTTATTTCATCTTTCGGCAAAGAGGTAACGTCTTGACGAAAGACCTTCAAATTCGGGAAAGAGGACAATTTCTTTGTAATGTAATTGGAAAATAAATCCCTATCAACTCCTAAAGCATTCCCTGAAGGAACCTCGGATACCAAAGAGGCCTCCATCATGATCGAAGACATCTTTTTCATCTCTTCCTTCAAAAGCCCGCAGCAATTTGTCAGTTGCTTGGATTTAAGGGAATTCGAGCAAACAAGTTCTCCAAAATCGCCACTTTGGTGAGCGTGATCATCAATCAGGGGGCGACGTTCGTATAAATGAACTTCGATGCCTTTTTTCAAAAGAAAGTAGGTGGCCTCGCTTCCGGCTAGGCCACCGCCTATGACGTTTATATGATTTTTACTCATTGCTTTCCTTACTGTTTTTGTCATTCAGCCATTCGTGATATCTGCATTTAGGAAAGTTCGTGCATCCTAAGAAATCGACTTTTTTCCCGTGCTTAATGACAAGATGCCCTTTATGGCATGAAGGGCATTCCTTCACATAGTCTTCTTCGGTGTATTCCTTTTTATTCACGAGATTTGCTTTTTCTTCTTTTTCGTCTTTTTTGATATATTGGCATTTTGGATAGTTTGAGCAAGCGATGAATTCTTGTCCTTTGCGATTGTGCTTGATGACTAATGGCTTTCCGCATTCGGGACACATCTCGCCAGTCTCTTTCGGCTGTTCTTTTTCGATATAGGTGCACTTAGGATAGTTAGAACACCCTATAAAACGACCGTACTTTCCTTTTTTGTAAACCAGAGGCGCGCCACATTTGGGACATGTTCCACCAGTTTTTTCGTCTTCATCCTTCCACATCGTTCCTTTCACTTCATCATATTTTTTCATGAATGGAAAATAGAAATCATTCATCGCTTTAAGCAAAGTTTCATTCCCCTCTTCGATTTTATCGAGAGTGTTTTCCATGTTGGCTGTATAACTTGTGGATACGATTTCAGGGAAATATTTTTCTAAAACCTTGGTTGTGCGAATCCCTTCTTCTGTCGGGGTGATGACGCCGCCTTTCGTGGTTATGTATCTTCTTGCGATTAACGTTTTTATCGTTGAAGCGTATGTGGATGGGCGACCGATGCCTTTTTCTTCCATTGAACGCACTAATTTTGCTTCCGTGAAACGCGCCGGGCCTTTCGTGAACTTTTGTTCAGGATTTATTGCGCTAACGGCATATTCCTTGCCTTCTTCTAATGAAGGGAGTTTCTTACTATCATCATCTTCAAATTCGCCATATATAGCTGTATAGCCTTTGAAAAGCGTTTTAACGCCCGTGGTTTTAAAGGTGAGGCCGTCGCATTCAAATAAGACAATTGTCACTTCCTCTTCTTTTGGAGCCATCAAAGAAGCGATTGCGCGATCGTAGATTAATTTATAAAGCTTTGCCTCATCCTTCGTGACATACTTGGCGACGATTTCTGGCGTTCTAAGAGTCGAGGTTGGGCGAATGCCTTCGTGGGCATCTTGAACGTTCTTATTCTTTTCGCTACGCTCATTAAGGTTGCCGATATATTCCTTGCCGAATTCTTTTTCGATAAAAGGTTTCGCATCGCCAAAGATGAAATCAGGTGAAAGACGTGTGGAATCGGTTCTTAGATAAGTTATCAAGCCAACGTGCTCGCCATCAATCTCAAGGCCTTCATAGAGTTTTTGAGCGATGCTTTGGGTCAAATTTGTCGAGAATTTATAGCGGTTGTAGGCTTCTTGTTGCATCGTAGAGGTTGAAAAAGGGAATTTAGGGTAAAGTTTTTTCTTTGTCGGAATAATAGAGAGAACCTTCATCTCTTTTCCTATTCTTTTAAGGATGGCATCGGCCTCTTCTTTATTATGTATCTCGGCATTTTTGCCATCTATTTTATCCAAATTGACAGTTACTTTTTTCCCATTTCCTAAATCGAGTTCAACGT
>CAVGNL010000174.1:0-4250 GCA_963630455.1 Prevotella sp. CAG:755 | reverse complement strand
TAACCGTTTTACAAGAAAGAGTTAAAATGAGACGTTTTTATTCTGTTTTCTTTACAATTCACTCCAAAAATTGCATAAACTTTAAATTTTTGCTGTTTAGTTAAGCATCATTTATTCTATGAATTTTTGCTGTTTTAGAATATAATTGACTAGTAATAAGTTTCTTGTATTATTTAAAAAGTCAATTTCAAAAAGGAGGACATTTATGCCTAGAACAGCAGCACAAAATGAAGCAATCCGTGACAAAAGAAAAGATAAAATCATTAATAAAACATTGAAGCTTTTTGCTACAAAAGGGTTTGATTCAATTACAATCGATGACATCTCAAAGGCATCCAATTGCGCTCACGGCCTTTTTTACCATTATTTCGAAGTCAAGGAAGACCTCTATAACTCTATAGTTTCCCAATATGAGACAAAATATTCCGATAAGCTTCTTAATTTTGATGAATTAGAAAAGTTGCCAGCATACGAGGCGATAAAAAACATCATTTGTTTTTATCACAACGTCCTTAGAGAAAACGATTTGCTAGTTTATTACTCAAGATTATCTCTTACCATGTTCTACCAAACTAGAACTGCCACCAAAGCCATCTCTGGAGTCAATATGTATGATGAGTTATTGATGCTAGTGAAAAAAGGACAAGAAGAGGGAAGCATCAAAAAAGCCAATCCTGATGACATTGTTAAAATATTACTTAGTGTATTCTTAACGGAAACCGAACTCCGTTTAGTTACAAAAGGCGATTTCGTTTCAATGGATCATACTTTGTTACTTAACGAAATAAAAGCTAACTAACAAACAAAGGCTCTCCGATTAATGACAATCATTCAATCAATGGAGAGTTTTTATTTTAAAAACAAATGACTTTTACCGTGGATTTTTACTTTTTAATGTCTTTTCTTGATATTGGTTGAATTTTTTGATGTCTTTGTATATCCCTTTTAGATTTGGATACATTTTTTTATAAGCGTGTTCAAAAAGATAATCATATATTTTGTGGGTGCTTTTATCCGGAAGGAACATTTTGCCCGGTCTAACCATACTAGAAACAGCCTCGTCTGGAGAGGGAAATTCTCCGATTGCTAAAAATGTTGCCATTGCCGCGCCTAAGGAAGATGTTTCAAATGTTTGAACCCTCGAAACAGGCTTACCCATTATATCGGCGGTGATTTGACATATCTCATCAGATTGACTGCCTCCGCCACTAATACGGATTTCCTTTATCGAATGATGGATTTTATGCTCAAAATGTTCTAATCCTTCTCTTAAGGCATAAGCAATTCCCTCGATTATTGCTCGATAAAAATGCTCTTGCGTTATGGCATCAGAAAAACCAATAATTGCTCCTTTTGCAAGAGGTCTAGCCAACCCAGGTCCCCAATAAGGCTGAAGCACTAAACCATCGCTGCCTGGCGGAACGTCCTTTAGTTTTTTGTTGAAATCATCGGCCGAGACTTCAGAAATAACAATATCATCAACTTGTTTCCCACCAAATTCTTTTAAAAACCAGTTAATCATCCAATACCCACGATATATTTGAACATCCATATTGTAATAACCTGGGATGCAAGAAGCGTATCCAGGTAAAAACGTCTCCGATTCTGTATAACGTTTCCTTGTTGTTTCTACAGTTGAAGCGGTCCCATAAGAAATCGCTGCTACTTCATCATTTAGAACTCCTAAGCCTAAAGTTTCACATGATTTATCAGATCCACAAGCATATAGTTTCAACCCAACCGGGAGGGAGGTCTCTTCATGCGCTTTAAGGGTGATCTCGCCAATAAGAGAACCTTCAGGAACTATTTCGGCAAGCATTCTTTTTTCAATGGAAAAGATTTGGCCTTTCATATGTTTTGTTGGGTTCTTATACCATTTTTTCTTTTTGAAATCGATTGGGTAGTGACCGGCAAAATCTGAGGCAGAATCTTTTAATTCGCCAGTAAGGCGATAAATGAAATAGGTTGAGATGTTAATATATTTATCGACTTTATCCCAATTCTCAGGTTCGTTCTCAATCAACCAATTTGAAACGGAGCGTTTTCTATTAAGAGTTATGGTGTCGCTCATTCCAACGAGTTTGAATGCAGCACGATGCAAGAGAGGCAATTTTTTCTTGCATTCAGCGTTTCTTTGATCGAGCCAAAGGATCATTGGTCTGATCACGTTTCTATTCTTATCAAGAAGCACTGCTGAATCCCTAAAAGTAGTTAATGAGGCCGCAACAACCGTTTTTAGCAAATCCGGATTTTTTTGAGCTAATTTCTTTGAACAACGGCATAATGATTCATAATATGATTCTGGGTCTTGTTCGGCAAAATTTGGTTTAGTCGAGAAATATGGTGGATTATATTTTTCTTTCTCCATCGCTAATTCATTGCCGAACTTGTCAAAGATGGCAACACGCACGCTTTGTGTCCCAAAATCTATCGTTAAAACGTTTTTGTCCATATATCTCTAACTCCAAAGGAATTTTAACACATAAAAACAAGAGCATACGTGATAAAATGATGACGAAAATAAATTATAAGGATAAGTTATGATAATTTCTCGTGCACCATTTAGAGTCAGTTTCTGCGGAGGTGGAAGTGATATTCCTTCCTTTTATACAAAATATGGCGGATGCGTTTTAAGTACCTCTATTCGTAAATACGTTTATCTCTGTTTAAACAAGGCTTTTAACAAAGACACAATAACTCTCAAATATTCGCAAACCGAAGAAGTAAAAAAACCAGAAGACATCCAACACAGAATCTTTAAGCAAGTCTTTACTGATTTTGGAACAAAAGGCGTTGAAATCTCATCGCTTGCTGATGCCCCTGCTGGAACAGGTCTTGGATCATCAAGCACATTTACCGTTGCTTTATTGAGATTACTTTACACATGGAATGGAGTGCATGCCTCCGCTTATAAAATCGCAAAAGAGGCATGCGAGATAGAGATAGAAAAATTGGGCAACCCAATTGGCAAACAAGATCAATTTGCGGCATCTTTTGGAGGCTTACGTTATTATGAATTCGAGCCTGACGGATTCGTAAAGGTTGAGCCAGTAGTCATGAAAGCCGACGCAAGAGAGAAACTCGAAAGAAATTTGATGATGTTTTATACGGGTGATGTCAGATCAGCTAATAGCATTCTTGCTAAGGAAACTAAGAATCTAGCTACTGATAAGGATAAAATAGAAACAACTCTAAAGCTTTGTGAAATGACGAAATTTCTTCGTGAAAAATTAGAAAACGGCGATGTCGATGCCCTCGGTCCAGTACTCAAAGAGAGTTGGGAGATGAAGAAGTCACTCGCAAACGGAATTACAAACCCTTTAATTGATGATGCTTACGAAAAGGCAATTAAGGCTGGTGCGACTGGTGGGAAGCTCTTAGGAGCCGGTGGCGGAGGTTTCCTTCTGTTCTATTGTGAAAATGAAAGTGCAAAAGAAAGAATACGTTCCTCTTTATCCTTAAGCGAGATGCCTTTTGAGTTTGATAGGGCTGGTTGCTCAATTATTTTCATGGAGTAAGTGATGATAGCTTTAATTCAAGCGGGCGGTGCAGGAAGCAGACTGAAATCGATTACCGGTGATTTGCCTAAGCCAATGGTTCCTCTAATGGGAAAACCGATATTAGAATGGCAGATTTTGTCTTTAAAAAAATCAGGTATTAAAGATTTCATTATTGTTATAAGCAAAAACGGCGATGCCGTGAGGCGTTATTTTGGAAACGGTGAAAATTTAAATGTTCATATTGATTACATAGGGGAGAGAGAACCGCTAGGTACCGGTGGCGCCCTTGCTTTGGTCAAGGATCGTATCAAAGAAGATTTTATTTTTTGTTTCGGAGATTTAATGCTTGATATAGACTGGAACAAATTCATTAAATTTCATCAAGATAAAAGGTCATCCGTCACCGCTTATGCCCATCCAAACTCTCATCCATTCGATTCAGATTTGCTAATCACAAACAAAAATGAAAGAATTATAAAAATCGATTCCAAAACAAACGTAAGAAATTACTATTATCAAAATCTGACCAATGCAGGGTTATACGTTTGTTCAAAAGATGTAATTGATTATGTTAAGGAACCGGTAAAGATTGATTTCGAGAAAGACGTTTTATCCAACTTTGTATCTTTAGGCAAGGCGTATGCGTATCGTTCAAGCGAATATGTTAAAGATTGCGGTACGCCAGATAGATATTATGAAGTTGAAAATGATTTGAAAAACGGAATTATCTCCGCTAAATCTCTTCTAAAT
>CAVGNL010000173.1:0-2907 GCA_963630455.1 Prevotella sp. CAG:755 | reverse complement strand
GAATATGTCTATAAGTATCTTCAAGATAACATACCCGATATTTATCCAGTGAAACAAGATGCCACTTATTTAATGTGGATTGATATCTCTAAAATATGCTGCGATTCGAATGAATTTGTTACCTTTTTAAGAAAAAACACAGGCCTATATCTCCAAGGTGGGAATATCTATGGAAAAGGAGGAGAAGGGTTTGTAAGAATGAACGTGGCGACAAATCTTTCAAATGTCATTGATGCTTGTCTTCGCCTAAAAGAGGGCGTTAATCTTTACAAAAATAAGTAAAAGAAAAAGGTTCCGTTAATAGTAGGGAACCTTATTTCATAGGATTGAGTTATTAAGCGGCTTTTCCTTCGCTTCCAAAGAGCTCGATTTTCTCTTTGACTGTTGCTTTGATAGCTTCGTATCCAGGCTTCAAAAGTTTACGTGGATCGTAGCCTTTGTCGACGTTTTCGCTCGTTGGATCAGCTTTTCCGGCAGCGCAATATTTAATAGTTGCGGCAGCAAATGCTAATTGGCATTCTGTGTTAACGTTGATTTTGGAAACTCCTTCTTTGATGGCAGCAACGATTTGTTCGTTCGGAATCCCGCTTCCGCCATGGAGAACAAGAGGAATGTTTCCCGTTGCTTCATTGATTTTCTCAAGAACATCAAGATGCAATCCCTTCCAATTTTCTGGATAAATTCCATGAATATTACCGATGCCAGCGGCAAGGAAATCTACACCCAAAGCGACAATCTTTTTGCATTCTTCTGGATCGGCAACTTCGCCATCAGCCGTGATTCCATCTTCTGTTCCGCCAATCGCGCCAACTTCAGCTTCAATGGAGATTCCCTTAGCGTGCGCCAAAGCAACTAATTCTTTTGTTTTGGCGACATTTTCTTCAAAAGGAAGAGAAGACCCGTCAAACATAACTGATGTAAAGCCAGCTTCGATGCAAGCTTTTGCCGCCTCGTAATTGCCATGATCTAGATGGAGGGCAACTGGCACTGTGATACCTAGAGATTCATCGAGACCTTTGACAATGGCTGTAACGACTTTATATCCGCCCATATACTTTGCTGCACCCATTGAAACGCCAAGGATAACAGGTGATTTCAATTCTTGAGCAGTGGTAAGAACCGCTTTGGTCCATTCAAGGTTGTTGATGTTAAAATGGCCTACGGCATAATGTCCAGCTTTGGCATCTTTTAGCATTTGTGTAGCATTAACTAACATATATTTAGATACTCCTGCGATTTTTCGCGCCTTTATTATACATATTTGCAAAATAAGATGATAAAAGAATGATTGATTTTCGAATGATTTTTCTTTCGCGCTTGTTTTATTCGACTGATTTCTTTCGCATACTAGCATCCATGCTTCTTTTAAATTAAAATTTTTGAGTGAAGATTGCGCTTGATAATTTCTTTTATTCGGTGGCGAAAAGAATTATTTATGATCCCGAATATCAATCGATGAAAAAATACGTAGCTCATGGAAGATACAGCGTTTACGATCATTCTTTGAGAGTTGCCATTTACGCATATTCCTACGCCAAAGAAAGGTCTCTAGATATTGATTATGAGTCGCTTATAATTGGGGCTCTTTTGCACGATTATTATTTATATGATTGGCACAAAAGGGGCGAAGGGCATCGTTTTCATGGTCTTAGGCATCCTTTTTTCGCCTTTAAAAAAGCAAAAAGAAGATATAAATTAACCCCTAAGATCTGCAACATGATTAGATCGCATATGTTTCCTTTTGTCTTTTGGGTTTTGCCTCTTTCCAAAGAAGCGTGGGTGCTTCAAAAGGCTGATAAAAGATGTGCAATAATCGAACATAAAACCCATAAAATTCCTCGAAAAGCTTCAAATTCTAGAATTGCTTCGTGATTTTTGAGCTCTTTTTCTGTAAAATACTTAAGTGCAAAGGAAAGCAATTGTTTATTTTCAAAGTGGTGGTCCGACTCCCGTAATCAATTCGTCTTTATATGGCGTTATTAAGGAATATAGGCTGCATAAAGACGTTTTTTCGCATCTTTATGCTTCTAAATATGGAGTTGAGGGTTTGATCAACGATGATTTATATGATCTTGATGAAGAAGATTCTTTTGAAATTGAACTTTTGAAACAAACGCCTGGACAAATTATCGGTTCCTCGAGAAAAAAACTTCCTTCTTTCGACGATCCTTTATTCAAACGGATAATCGATACTATCAAAAAATACAATATCGGTTATATTCTGACGAACGGCGGCAACGATTCGATGGATACTTGCAAAAGGCTTCATGATTATTTCCTCAAAAATCGAATCGAAGTGAAGATTATCGGAATACCGAAAACTGTCGATAACGATTTAGCGATAACTGATCATTCGATTGGATACCCCTCAGCTGCAAGGCATATTATGGACATGGCTGCGATGGCCAAACTTGATTTGATGAACTATCGCAAAGGCAAAATTCTCATCATGGAGATAATCGGCCGCGATTCAGGCTGGCTTACAGCTTCAACCTCTTTGCTTCCTAAGGAAGTTAGGCCAGATTACATTTATATTCCTGAAATGGAATGGAATGAAGATAAGTTTCTTTCTGAGATAAAAAGGATTTATGAAGCTCAACATTATGCTTTTATAGCCCTATCTGAAGGAGCACCTATCCATTCTAACAATTACGAGGATAGTGATCCTTTTGGACATAAGTCCTTGGAAGGATGCTCTTTAACCCTAGCAAGAACGATCACGGAGAAATTGGGAATTTCCACAAGAGCCATATGCGAATCGGTTTTGGAAAGATCGGATGCAAGCAAAATCACCGAAATTGACTTGTATGAAGCTATCGAAACCTCCTCTTTTGCCGTCAAATCTTTCTTGAGAGGTGAAAGCGGGAAGATGGTTGCTCTCAAAAGAATCTCTAATAATCCATACTC
>CAVGNL010000172.1:0-4398 GCA_963630455.1 Prevotella sp. CAG:755 | reverse complement strand
ACCCCGGCCTGAGGAACAAGACAAAACCCTAGATACTTTTGAACTGATGGCTCTGCTCGAGTGAATTTAGCAGCTGCAAAAGTCCCAGCCCATTTCCCTATAAAACGAGATATTGCATACGTTAAAGCCAAAACGATGACCATCCAGCCTTTATCTGATGCGAAGACACTTAAATCTAGCGAGGCACCAGATAAAACGAAGAAAAGCATGTATATAGGCGTCGTAAAGCGGTCCATAAACTCGAACGTGATGTTCGATGTCTTTTGGAAATTTGCAAAGATAGCGCCCGCCATCATGCAAATAAGCAACGATGAGAGTTCGAACGAACCCATGAATTCCTCTTGAAAAAGATAGTATAAGCCGAGAGCGGCGAAAACAATCATGATGACCCAAATCAATCGGTTAGCTCTGGATTTGAAGTAATGCGAAGCGCCAGCAATCATAAAGCCGAGTACGGCGCCAAGACCTAAAGAAATAAGAATCTCCAGGATTGGCTTAGCAAGCATCTCGTAAAGATTAAAACCATCGCCTAGAGCTAAAGCTTGAGCAATTTGGTAAAGGATGGCATAAAGAATCAAAGCCGCGGCATCATCTAAGGCCACAACAGGAAGAAGGGTTTGGGTCACAGGGCCATTGGCTTTATATTGTTTTACAACCATTAATGTTGCAGCAGGAGCGGTGGCAGCTGCAATAGCCCCTAAAGTCAGAGCAAGAGGCAAAGAAACAACATCAGGCCAAATGAAATGAATCCCAATCAAAACAGCTGTTACAACCAAAGAACCACCTAGGGCTTCGAAGGCCGTAATCCATATGACTTTTTTTCCAACCTGTTTCAGAACATTCCATTTAAAAGATGAGCCAATGGAGAAAGCGATGAAGCCAAGGGCAACGTTGCTCACCCAAGAAAGACTTTTAATAAACGAATATATCGGGGATTTTGCTGCATCGTTAGCAAGTGAAAAATCAAATCCATTGAAGAGCAGGCCAAAAACAAAAGGGCCCATTATGATGCCGGTTATGATATAACCCGTGACGTTAGGAAGCTTGATGAGCTTCATTAAACGCGTAGATAAAAGGCCAGCCAAAAACAAAGCGGCTATATACAAATATATATAAGCATTCATAAATTAAATGTTACCTTCGTAATCTTCGATTTTTTTGGTGAACATGGCACCTTTGATTTTGTGGAAATTTTCGGTGTGCAGTCGGATCTCTTCTTTGAGTCCTTCAACCTTTTCTTCGTCGACAAGAAACATGGTAACTGTCGATTCACGATTGTTTAGCATATCCCAATTCATTAAAGTAAGGAAATGCGTTTCTTCAGGCGACTCCTCAATCGCATGGCGAATGGAAATTGTCTCAAGCATCGTCCCATTGTAGCCTTTTTCCTTAACGGCATGGAAAACTTCAAGGGCAACAGGAGAGTTCTCTAGGAACAAATACAATATGCGTTTCATTTTGTTTTTAAACCTCTTTTGACCGCTGCTTATTATAAGCCCAATAATCTTCAATGGTCACTTTTCTTTGAAAAACTATAATAGACAAGTCTAACTTAGGCAAAAATAACTCTTTATGATGAAGAAAAAATAAAAATATTTTTGCTTAAGATCATATTAGTAATAAGATAGTTATGCCTAACAAAAAAGGAGAAAAAATGTCAGAAAATAATTTAGTCGAATACACCTTGAAAATCGATGGTATGAAGTGCGGGATGTGTGAAAGCCATGTTAATGATGTGATAAGAAGAGTAAACGGTGTTAAAAAGGTGATATCTTCTCACACTAAGGGGAATAGCGTGGTCATAATGGAAAAAGACACTTCAAAAGAAGACATAAAAGCAGCTGTTAATAAGGAAGGCTATAAAGTTCTTTCGGAAGATGAAAAGCCGTATGTGAAGAGAGGCCTCTTCTCTATTTTCAAAAAATAAAATTCAAAAAAACGAAAAATGCCCCATAAAAATGGAGCATTTTTTCTTTATTTAGAAAGTTTTCTTTCTTTTTTAGCTTTTCTTTTTAGATCCGCTCTTTTTTGAATTTGATAAAGCCTAAGAAGATCCTTTTTGTTCAAATGAGGTTCATCACTTAAGATTCTATGGCCTTTCTTTTTCTCGCTGATCCAATAAAGAATAACTAGGAGGAAGCAGAAAAGAATGAAACCAAATATAGCGTACCCGACCCATTCCATATTCTGCCCTCCTTTTTAAATGATATTAGGCTAACTTAGCTTCTTGACCTTTTTTATAACGATCATAGAAGAAGATTCCAATTCCTCCTAGAACAACCAAACTTGTCGGGACCGTCCAACCCCATGTTGGGTATTGGAAGGTAACATATGTTAAGCAACCTAAGATATAAGATATTGCGACCCAGAAAAGAATTGTGCCTATGTAATCTCGTTTTGTTGCCAATTCGCCTTTTGCGGTAGCGATAGAGGCAAAGCAAGGAATCGTTGTCATATTAAATACAGCGAAAGCAATCAAAGAGGCAGTTGTGATATTTCCTCCTGTGGCGTTGGCTGCCATGACAATAGCGTTCAATCCTGCCAATCCGTCTTCGGCATCAACCGCGCCAGCAATGGCGCTGATTCCAGGAAGAGCGGCTAATTCGGCTAAAACCGAAACGACGTTTTCTTTGGCCACAATTCCTTGAACGGAAGCAACCGCAAATGTCCATGCATATCTTCCACCTTGAACATTTCCGAATCCCATAGGGGTAAATAATGGGGCGATAATCATGCCTATATTAGCAAGAATTGAATTAGATTCATCAAGAACAACGTTCACATACCCTTCATCAAAAGCTTCTTGCGTAAACATTGGGATGAATTGCCACGACGGGGTGAAATTCGTCAAGAACCAAATAATGACGGTGGAAGCAAAGATGATAGTGAACGCCTTTTTAAGGTAATGTTTTCCACGGTCCCAAACATGTAAGGCCAAAGCCTGGAATTGCGGGGCGTGATAGGAAGGCAATTCCATGATGAACGGAGGAACCTTTTCGCGTTGAGTGGTTTTGTTCATAGCAATAACGGCAACAATGGCCACAACAACGCCAAATAAATAGATTAAGAACGTAAACAACCCTGCGTCGATATGAGCCATGCTTGCGACAGCTGCTGCAATACAGACTAAGAACTCAGTTTTAGCTCCGCAAGTGAAGAAAGGAATAACACGAATGGTTTTTGTCCTTTCTTTGTCGGAGGCGAGCGTACGAGTGTTAATCATGGCTGGGACACCACACCCGAAGCCCATGATCATTGGCAAGAATGCTCTTCCGGAAACGCCAAAGCGGCGGAAGATACGATCAAGGACGAAGGCGATACGAGCCATATATCCTGAATCTTCAAGTAAGGAGAAGAAAGCGAATAAGAGAAGAATTTGCGGGACGAATCCCAAAACCGAAGCGATACCATTCAAGACGCCATCATAAATGAAAGAGATAAGCCATTCAGGCGAATGACAAACGGTCAGAAGCTGTTTGATTCCTAAGCAAATAAGGCCTTGTATGCCTCCGGCATTATCGGCTCCAAACAAACCTTGAAGGATTGCGCCAAGAGAGTTAACTCCATCAGCGGTATAGAAGAGTTCCTTAAATGGTCTGACTTCCTCATCGCCCACCATGAAATGAATCGCGCCTTCATAGCCATCGCCTAAATTGACACCCATGGCATGCAAATAGAATAAATCCGAAGCAAATGTTAAATGGAAAATCAAGAAGAGAATCACAACCATGATTGGGATTGCGGCCCATTTGTTTGTGAGCACCTTATCGATTTTGTCTGATTTAGATAGCTTTTTCTTTTCTTGCACAGCCGCGCCATGACGATAGATTGCCAATTCAGAAGTAATGTATTTATAACGTTTGTCAGCCGTGTCGGCTTCGTAGTCTTCGTGATTCGCGATTAGGCTTGAACATTCGTTATAAGCAAGTGCGTTCTTTTCTTTCTCGAGCTCATCGCCTTCCAAGGCTTTGATGGCATGGAAACGAGGATTTTGAATTTCTTTGTCTTCGTAAGTTTTGATGCCTTTTTCAATCAGATCTTCATCATCTTTCCCAGCCCAAAGAGAGACACCTTCGCGAGGCGTTTTTGCGCTCTTAATGGCCAAAGCCATCAATTCATCGAGATTATTTTTTCTTAAAGCCGAGATTCCAATAACCGGCACGCCGAGTTTCTTAGATAAGGCATCGACATCGATTGTCTGCTTGCTATCCTTAAGAGCATCCATCATGTTTAAAGCGACGATAACAGGAACGTTCATTTCAAGAATTTGCGTTGTCATGTAAAGATTGCGCTCAAGGTTGGTTGCATCCAAAACATTGATGACCAAATCAGGCTTTTCCTCGAGAATATAATTTCTGGAAATCACCTCTTCAGGAGTATAAGGGGAAAGAGAGTAAA
>CAVGNL010000171.1:2569-4278 GCA_963630455.1 Prevotella sp. CAG:755 | reverse complement strand
GGATGCAAACAAAGAAGAAGGCGATTTAACTAGCGATTTAACTTTACGACCGCATACTCTTTCTGAATACGTCGGGCAAAGCGAATTAAAGGATAATTTGCGAGTTTTTATTGGCGCAGCCAAAAAAAGAGAAGAGCCTCTTGATCACGTGCTTCTTTATGGCCCACCTGGTTTAGGAAAAACAACTCTCGCCTACGTCATTGCCAACGAAATGGGTGGCAATATCAAAGTCGTCAACGGCCCTTCCATCGAAAAAACTGGAGATTTAGCCGCCATTTTATGCGAGCTTGAGCCAGGCGACGTTCTTTTCATCGACGAAATTCACCGCCTTCCAAGAGTGGTGGAAGAAATACTTTATGGAGCCATGGAGGATTTTCAATTAACCATAATGATTAATCGTGACGGTGCCTCCAAGCCGTTAAATATGGCCTTGCCACCGTTTACGCTTGTTGGAGCCACGACTCGCGCTGGCGATCTTTCCTCTCCTTTAAGAGCTCGTTTTGGAATTTCGGCAAAAATGGATTTTTATACAAATGCTGAAATAAAGGCGATTATCAAAAGAACTTCGCGTGTGTTAGGCATGCCAATTGGAGATACGGCCGCTGATTTATTGGCCGAAAGGTCTCGTGGAACTCCACGTATTGCGAATAGAATTTATCGCCGAGTCAGAGATTTTGCTTCTTATGAAGGCTTAGACCAAATCGATGAAAGAATCGCTATCAAAGCGATGAATGCCTTAAAGATAGATGAATTAGGTCTTGATGACGTCGATATCAAATATTTAAGAACGATAATTGAAAGATTTCATGGAGGGCCTGTTGGCATTGAATCGATTGCTTCTGCGATAGGGGAAGAAATAACCAATCTTGAAGATGTCTATGAGCCTTATCTCGTAATGATTGGCATGATAAATAGGACGCCGCGAGGCCGTGAAGCGACTTCCAAAGCGAGAAAACATCTAGGTTTTGTTAGTCAAGAATATTTGTTTTGAACCAAAAATATTTTCGTAGCAAAAACTGAAAACCTGTTGATTTTGTTTATTATTTCTTGCTTCTACGTGCGTGCGTACGTAAAATAAGAAACGCAATTGTGCCGATGTCTTTTTTGTGTCGGACATTTGGAGGATTCGTATGTTACGTAAACTTGGTTACATCCTAGCGAGCAGCTTGATTATCGTTGGTTCATTAGCTACCATGGGGAATGCAATTTCCATGATGGATACTGATGTTAGCTACGGCAATAGCAAAGCTCTGTATTTTAAAATTTCCAAAAAAGGATCTACTTATAATGGTGTTGAAGCTTCAAATTACATCACCCATCTTCAAGGATATGATGCAGTTGATGAAGTGGCAGATGAAATAGAAGGCCGCTTAGAAAATTGGGACATTAACGCTGAGGTGGATAAAGTTGGTTTCGATACAATAAAAGTAACCGTTCGTACTTCTTCAAATGACTCGACAGAATATAACTATTTGGAAGATTATCTTTCTTTTTCTGGGCAAGATATAACAATTGGCGTTGGCGCTCCGACTTCCGACATTCAAAAATCAGCGCCTTCAGATTCTTCATATGCCAATAACAACATGTTTGAAGGAAACACGGCGGCTATTGAATATGTCAATAACGTTCCAGTTGTTACGATTAAGGTGAACCAAACTGGTGAAAACGGAAAATTGAATGAATTAATCAAATATTGCACGGAAAATTCT
>CAVGNL010000171.1:0-2559 GCA_963630455.1 Prevotella sp. CAG:755 | reverse complement strand
ATTGCTATGTTGTTCTTTGGAATCACTTCCAAGAAGGCGACAATTATTTGGATGCAACAAACACTTCCTCTTCGGATTATGATCCAAATATGGCTAAACGTCTAATTTTTGGCGAAGGTGCCTCTAACGCCTGGTATGTTGACACAACGAATGAGAACAATAATTACACAAAGTTCCAATTGATACCTAATAGCGATGCGATTAAGAACGGAAATTTCGATTCTTCAAAGGCTGGAGCAGCGTATAAGGCCGCTTTGTATTATTGCTCAATCTTAAACGCTTCTGAATATAACTACGATGTAACTTTCGACTATTCTGCTGATGTGTCCGCGACCGTCGACAGTCTCATCAGTCCAAATGCTTGGCATTTAAACATCAATTTCGGTCCAACTATCATTTCAGCGATCGTTTCTCTTGCTATCGCGGCGATAGTTTTGGCCCTTTTCTATCACTTAGGTGCTCTTGGAATAATGAGCAATACGTTGGTTTCGATTGAACTTGGCATTCTTCTTTTCTCTTATTTCTCTGCTCAATTTGGCATAGGCGCGTTAGTTGGTTTCATTCTTGGCGGATTAGTTGCGATCTTCGGCGGTGCCTATTATTATTCCAAGATAAAAGAGGAACTTTATAAAGGCCGCTCGCTTAAAAAAGCCGAGTCAGAGGCGAGTAAGAAAGCGTTATGGCCGACATTGGATGCTGGAATAGTGGCTATCGTCATTGGACTTTGCATCTACGGCTTCATTCCCGGAACGGTTGGGAAAATGGGCCTGTCGCTGATTTGGACTTCCGCTTTCGGAACAATACTCAATTTAGTTTTGGGACATTTTATGGGTTGGATGCTCGCCAATGATTCGTTGACTGAAAAAACCATCGGAAAAACATATTTTGTCGATGAGAAAAAAATCCCAAATCTCTTAAAGGAAGAAAAACAAACGTATTTTGGGCCATATGCCGAAAAAGATTTTGCAAAGCATAAAAAGACATGGGCAATCGTTACGAGCGGATTGACGCTTGCCTCGATAATCGGAATTAGCGTTTTCTCAGCCATAAATTCGCAAACGTTCAATTATTCAGGAGCCTATGAAAACACGACTTCAATCGCAGTAGAATACCGAGTTGAATCGACTTCTCAAGCGACGAAAACCATGGCAACGCGCGATGACGTCCGCAATTCCGTTTTGAATGTGATTGAATATTCTGGCAAAACATTATCTTCATATGTTTCCGGAGATATAGTTTTAGAACAAACCACAGTTTCGATAAACGATAACTCGGAAGTGACGAAATATGACGTCTATCATTTCGATATTCCTCTGAATGTTTATTTCGATCCAGACACTCAATATACATTTATTATTAAAGAAAACGAAGAAACATCGTATTTTACAGAAGCCCTCGAAAAAGCTATTTCTTATAATGCTGATGCCGAGCAAATTCTCATTTCGGGGAATCGCGTTGTCTATCAAACTGGTTCACCTAATTTAAGCGTCATTTACATCTCACTTAGCGTAGCTGCCGCCTCGCTTCTTGTCTATTATTGCTTGAGGTTCCGTCTTTCGCGCTCATTTGCGGCTACCATCCTTTCTTTGGGAGGAAGCGTGATTGTGACTGGATTCTTCTCATTGACTAGAATAGCCGTTACTCCTGTTGTCTCTATTGCAGTGTTATCGGCCTACTTCATCGCTGAACTTCTTGCTTTGATGATCTTTAACAAAGAGAAAGAGCTTAGTAAAGACAGCCGTGAAAAAGATAAGAGTTCTTTGAATTTCCGCAACTCTTTATTGGCTCAAGGAAATTCTCAAAGCGCGGGGGACGCTATTGTGTATTCCTTACTGACCCTTGGCATGATATTGCCTTTCATCGGCGTTGCGCCTAGCGTTTATCGCCCGGTTTTCTTAGGCATTGCTATCAGTGTTATTTTGGCTTTGGTTTTAGTTATCACTTTGGCTTCGCCTTTCTCTGCCGTTTCTAGCGAAGGGCTTATGCGCGCTAAGAGATCTGTTTCTGAGGCTTGGGCCAATAGACCACGTGCGGATGAAAAGAACAATAAGCAGAAAAAGAAAACAAATGAGCCACAAGAGGCAACATTTATCGGAATTAATGACTGATGCCTGACTTATTAAATCAACTTTGTAAATATTACGGCATTAACAAGGAGGAATTTGAGAAAATATCTCTGCCTCCTTCTTTTTCGAAGATACCTTTATTGAATGATAATGAAATCGTAAAAAAAGCAATCGCAGCCTTAAAGGCAGCGAAAGAGAACAACGAAAGAATCCTAATTTATGGTGACTACGATACAGATGGGGTGATGTCTACCTCTATTTTAGTAAGATCTTTTAGAGAATTCGGCCTTTCGGTCGAAGGCTATCTTCCTTCGCGTTACTTGGACGGATATGGATTAACTCCTCAAAACGTCGAAAAAATATATCGAAAAGGATATTCCTTGATTTTCACTTGCGATAATGGCGTTACTGCCCATGAAGCTTTAAAAAAAGCCAAAGAATTAGGCATAAAAGTTATAGTTCTTGATCATCATGAATTTGATGCAACTGCGCC
>CAVGNL010000170.1:0-3947 GCA_963630455.1 Prevotella sp. CAG:755 | reverse complement strand
ACATAATAATAGTCATTCATTGTGATATCAAAAGAAGAGAAGAAAGAACCGTTTAATGTGAAATAGGCTTCCTTGACGCTTGTGGCAAATCCGCTATTTAAGGAATAAAGAAGGTTATTTGTGATAATCGCCGCTTTATCAAGATCCAAATCGAAACGGGCATCATTTTCTTCATTTTCTTTCAAATCATCCACATTGATTATAGAAAAGAAATTATAGAAGCCATTATAAGCAAAAGAGGACGTTGATTGATTGATTTTATAATCGCGTTCAAGTTGGTTTTTGTGGTTCAAACTTTCTTTATAGGCAAAACCATTCTCATCTTCAAAATAGGTATAATCTTCAATCGTATAGGTAACATTTTCGTAATCTTGAGTCGAAAGTTTGGTAAAACCGTTTCTATTTAGATTCTCGAACCCTATTTGCGTTTGATATGTGTTCGTTTCCTTGCTTGTGGAAAAAGTGTAATTTCCATCTTGATCGTATCCAGTTGCCTGAATACGCGTCTGAGTTATTTCTCCTAACATCGAAAAACCTTTGGAGAAAGTTGTTATGTTATTCTTGAGAATACTATTGGTATCATTGCCCGAAACATTTCCGCAAGAAGAAAGGGCGAGGATGCTAAATAACAATATTGTTGCATGTTTTTTCATTTTATTTCTCCTTACCCATTGGTTACGATCGAAAATGGTATGCTGGTGTTTCCAATATTCGTATATGAAACGATTATTTCACCAGTATAGCCTGTATAAATATCATCATCAAAAAGAAATTGAATGTGATCGATGTATTTTTGATCGGAAGTCAAATAGATCTTCATTGAAGTTATATAACCATTAGATATTTCCGTGGTTGAGGCGATGATCGGCACAAAGCAATCTGCGCCGATGTAAGGGAGGTTATCCTCGGTTGGCGAATATGAGCCATCTTCGTTGATATTGAATATATTCTGATTGATATCGAAATCAGGCTGGAAGGCTGAATAAGCGTAATATCCATCTAGACTTTCATAAGTCGCACCATCATATTGGAAAGAATAAGTCCCATCCTCGTTATCCTCATAGTAAACATAAGTATTAAGGGTTTTTTTCGAATTTGCTTTAAGATATAAATCGCTAGAGGATGGAGAAGCTGGCGCAAGAGGATTCAAAGCGTAGTCATATACTTGCATATAGATATCTTTTCCGTCGTTATAAGTTGTGACGGTTTGCTCCGATTCTATCTTTTCCCTTCCTGAATAAGTTATCGAATGGCGCGTAATGGTGATTGTTTCGCCGTACATGTTGCTCAAAGCGTTTCCTAAAGGGTTGTTTTCTTTTTTTGCCGGTTCAACCTTAAGGGCGTTTTTGCTATTTGCCTCACCGATTTCGCTAAATTGCATTTTAATGGAATACTTTGTCTTAACGTAAAAAGTTTTATAATCTTCAAATTCCGTTCCTTCATAATCAACCGAATCAGCTGAATACGAGGAAAAATCATCATTAAAAACGCCTTTTTTAAGCGGAATAGATAGGTTGACGTATTGGGAGAGACCAGAAAAAACCAAATTGAAAAGCAAATTATTCTTCGACGAATTTAAAACGATTGATCCGTTTTCTTTCTTGAAGTCATTCTTTTTCAAAGTTAGGAAAGGATTTAACAAACCGCTCGATGAATAAGGGTCTATATTATAAGAGTCCGAGCGTGAATACCCATCGTCATAAAGCTTATTGTCGTATCCGAGATAGTTAAAGGAAACATAGCCGTTATTATCGTAGGCGTTTTCGCCACTAAGATACTTTTTGCTTCCATCGCTTCCAATGCGATAGTATCGACGATCAACACCCGTATAAGAATCGCTATTCTGATAAATGAGTGTGAAAGAATATTTGTTTTCGACGTTTTCCTTACTCGATGGCACGTCGTAACCAGAATCAGAAAAATAAGTCTTTAAACCAGAAAAAGTTCCATCAAGGCGGAAACCTTGCTGAAACTTCTCCAAAATTGAGACCTCTTTTTCGTTTAATAAACCGCTGTCCGTTTCTAGAATCTCATTTCCACAAGAAGCAAGGAGAGAAAACGATGGAAGCGTGAGTAAAAGAGTTCTTTTATTCATTGTTTTTCCTTGAAAAATTAGTCTATCGTGATATATACGCCAGTTGATGGGACATTTAGTGTGTAAATTCCATACGTTGTCAAATCGCCATAATCTGAATCAACAGCACCGATCAATTGAGTCTTATTATCTCCGGTTCCGTTATAAACGTGATTTGGTTTACTTTCGGCTTTCCCAAAAGAGACGATAATCGTATCACCAACGCTTGCGGTAGAAATAGTGCTACCAACGCCATCTATAATTGAACTTAAAGCGGTGCTTAAATCGGCGAAGAATTCGCACGAAACCCCTTCAGCGCATTTTAATTCAACCGCAGAAGCGCTTGCCGCATAAGAAATCGTGATAACGGCATCCTCAGATGGCATCGTAAAGGAAGTTAACATCCAACCATAATCGGAATCTTGAGTACCCTTCGTTCCGTTGACAAGAACTTCTGAAATCGTTTCTTGAGTAGACACATAGGCAAGAACGGTATCACCGGCTTCGGCCGTTGTAATGAAAATGTCGCTATAAATGTCATCGAGAGAGGAGGCAAAGGTAACAGATGTGGTTGGATGAGCGCTATCTTCGACATAAATCAAAGAATGGCTTGTTGTTTCGCCGCCTTTTTCGCCATAAGAGAGCGTAATTACAACGTTTTTTTCTGGCATGGTTAATTGATAGTAAGAATATTGGTAATGAGCAAGCTCAGTGCCGTTGGCAAAAACGCCGGTTATCGTTTCTTTTTCTGACCACACATCAACTAAAACGATTGTTCCAGCTTCGACTTTGGAACCGTTCTCAATCTCTGTAAGGTCTTTATCTGAATAGTGGAAACCAACTTCTGTATCTGGATGTTCAGAATCAGCGACATAAGTAATGGTAAAAGAAGTTTCAACTGATAAAGATGAGGAAGCGGTTCCTTCTTCTGATGAACTTACAGAAGCGGAAGCACTGTCTGAGGAAGAGGAATTACTTGAAGCAGACGAAGTATTCTCTCCACCTCCGTTACAAGCACTCAATAAAAGCATGGCGCTAGTTACTAGCAATAATGAATTTTTTCGCATAAAAATCTCCTTTAACGTCTCGTAAATCTATCCTTCAATAAGAACGAATAGACTGAAAGAACGTTTGAATTAAACTCTTTTGCATAAATATTTCAATTATTTTTTCAAAAACTTACTATAAATTTTAACAAAAGGGCCGAAAATAGTGCCTATATCAAGGAAATGATGACTTAGGAATTACAGATTTCGTTTATCTCCTTCAATTGCTCTTCGCTAAAAGGAAGAGCATTGATAGCTTTGCAATTGATGATAATTTGCTCTTTTTTGCTTGCGCCGATAATACAAGAGGTTATAGCATCGTCCTTTAATGCCCATTCCAAAGCCATATCGGCAAGCGTTTCATGGCGGATAGTCGCTAATTTGTTTAATTTCTCGACTTTTTGCAAAACTTCGGGAGTGATTTTTTTGGCATTCAAGAAACGCGGGTCTCTTAAGGCTCTTGAATCAGAGGGTATGCCACCTAAATAGCGATCCGTCAGAAGGCCTTGGGCCAAAGGGGAGAAGACAACAATACCTTTTTTAAGTTCTTTTGAAGTCTTAAGCAAGCCGTTGTTTTCGATTGTTCTATCAAAGATGTTGTATCTATTTTGATTAACTATAAAAGGAACGTCCATCTCAGAAAGGAGCTTGGAGGCTTTTTCTAAGGTTGAGCCATCGTAGTTTGATAAGCCAATATATAAGGCCTTCCCTTTCAAAACTATATCTCTTAATGCAAGCATCGTTTCTTCCAAAGGAGTTTCTGTGTCCATGCGATGATGATAAAAAATATCAACATAAGGCAACCCCAATCGTTCCAAAGATTGATT
>CAVGNL010000169.1:0-3083 GCA_963630455.1 Prevotella sp. CAG:755 | reverse complement strand
TCACGCATTTGGCGACTGCGGTAACGAGATATTGTTCCCTTAGCAAACGATCGCCATCTTTCAAATCTTTAATCATCATATTCGTGCTCTCCCATTTTTTGATCAATCATTTCCTTTTTATAGCCCTTTCTTATAAGGGTATCGTAAACTCTTCGTTTATATTCGTATCCGTTCCATTTATTTTGAAGTCTTCTAGAAACTGCATCATAATCTTTTTCGAATTTCAAGATCGTCTTTTCTTCATTCTCCGTCAACGATGATATGCACATAAGAGACGTTTCCATATCGAAGCCTCTATGCAAAAGAAAGTCTAGAGCTTTTCTTTTCTTTTCTTTTAGCGGAAGCGCTTCAAGTCTTTTCTCTAATGAAGACAGCGCCTCTTTAGCCCTCTTCTCTTCATCAAGAAAAGTCAACGAATTAACTATATCTTGCGATATTCTTTTCTTGTAAAGAAGATCATTTTTAATTCTATTTGAGCCATAAAGTTGCCTTTCCTTTTCTTCTTTGTATTCCTTAGCAAGCTCTCTATCATCCAACAAAGAAGCCTCTTTTAATCTAGAAATGACTCTCGAAAAGTCTTTCTCGGGATATTTTTTCTTTAATCTGTCTTTTACTTCATCCTCGCTATAGGCGCCTTTTAAAGCCAAAGATAAAGCGTATTTATACATCTCTTCATCCAGTGACTCGTTTTTCATTTCCAAAAATTCTTTAGGGCTTATTTCTTTGCTTTGATAAAGGAAATAATTCGTGAAAGAATCCTCAGACAAAACTATCTTTTCTAAGCCGAAAGAAACCTCGTATAACTTCTTTTTTGGATTTTTTTTGATTGATGTAATTACTTTGCTCATATAATTACCAGTTTCTTTTTATCGCTCGCTCATAGACTTTCTTGACGCGTTCATAGAACTTATCAAGAGAATATTCTTCCAAACCAAGAATTGCTTCTGCTTTAATCGTTTCTTTTTCGTTCTCCGATAAAGAAATGATACTTGATATTTTCTTGGCCATGTCATCTTCATCGAAAAAGAAGAAACCATTTTTTCCATCCCTGATTGTTCCTAACAACGTATCATCATATCTTGCCAAAAGAAGAACGTTTGAAGCCATTGCCTCCATGAATGTTAGGCCTTGCGTTTCCGTGATTGAAGCGCTGACAAACAAATCTCCCAATTGATAATAAAGAGGCGTGTCAGTAGGATTCACCGGCCCTAGGAACTTGACATGGCTAGAAATCCCTAAGCCTCTTACAAGTTCTTTTAGCTCCCCTAAAGCTGGACCGCCGCCAACGATGACAAAAACAGTCTTCACCGATGGTTTGCTTTCAAGGAATTTAGCATAGCCTTTTAGACAAATATCGATGCTTTTTTCCTTAGCCACTCTCCCCAGAGAAAGAATGACATATGTTTCTTCATCTATCCCATTATCTTTCTTGATTTGCTTAACCCTCTCTAAATCAACGTTTTCTTTTGCGAATTTAGAAAAATCAATGCCTGTGGGAATGACGTTTACATAAGAATCAACGCCAATCGATCGCATATATTCCATCGTTTTAACCGATGGAGTGATGAATTCCGTGGCTTCCGAAGATTTATATCTTACATATGTTCTTACGACGCCTTTTGCAATTCTGTCAAAATAGCCTTTTGTCGCATAATAGGTGTAGTCTTCCAACGCCGTATGGAAAGTATAAACAACAGGAATATTGAGTTTTTTCGCCAACAAAAAACCAAATTGCCCAATCCCGCCATCAGTTTGGATGTGCACGACATCCGGTTTGAAAGAAGAAAGGATCTTCATCCCTTTAGGAGAATAAAGCCAAGCAAGACGATAGTCATATATCCTCATATGCACCCCTGGTAAGCGAAGAACGTCGCCATCAAGATTCATTTCGTTGGCATAAAAATTAGTCGTGCAAACCATAATATTTTCATTATGATTTTTGAAAGCCTGATAAAGAGTGCCAGCCGAGGTGGAAACGCCATTTATTTCAGGAGGGAAAGTATCAGAGAAAATAATTGGTCTCATTCGTTTTTCTCCTTTTTCTTGCTAGGCAAGTCCGTAACAATGTAATCATCGCCTGTTTCTTGGCCAAAATCCTTAGCCAAAACGTTGGATAGCATTTTCTTTCTTATCGACGACCGAGAGAGTTGCTTTGTCTCAAATAAAGTGTCGGAAGAGCGTTTTCTCTCTTCGTAAGTGTCAAGCTGAAGATTAACAAAAGTCTGCCTATTCGCGTAAGTGTATTTCTCGCGAGGCCTTGAATGATAAAGCGAGGCAACAAGCCCAGAAACAACAAGCACGAGGTGATAAGTGGCAACGCGCCAAATAATTTGAGCCGCGACCATATTTGACGAAGAGTTCCTGACAATTACTAGAGAACCGTTTATGACTTGCTGAGTTTCGACATAGAAATCAGAGAACATGGCGTTAAAGAAAAGTTCGGAAACGCCAGCACTTCCAGGCAAAGGCATCAATCCTGTAACCATCTGGTGGAAAGCGCTTCTAAAACTGCAATCAAAAAACATCATTATATCGAACCCCTCATTTGGCCCAAAGGCCCCTAAGGCAAGCCCTGCAAAATACGGGATTGAGAAACGCAAAATCAAAACAAGCATCAAACATAAATAGATAAAAATAGTCACCGGTATATTAGATTGAAGACGTTTAAGTTCGATTTTAAAGTTCTCGACTTGAACGCGAAGATTTTCGCGAGTTTTATCAGGATTTTTCAAAATTCTAATTTTTCCAAGGAAGCCAACGATGTAATGCATGATGAAATTGTGGAAATGATGGGAATAACTCATTAAGAATAGAATCAAAATAATGCTAAGATTCAAGCCAAACCCAATAACGATCAACGGAAAAAGGCTGATGGTCCCATCCCACCCAAGCAAATTAAAGTTTGGAATTTTAAAAGATCCTATCGAAACAATCGCGTTCCATTCAAAAATGATCGCCAAAACATCAAACGATATCAAAGCCATTTGATAAATGATAAACCACATGACCATGATAGAGGCGGCATTAGAAACTTCAATACCCTGTTTTTTCAGGGTGTACACTTGCATGACCTGCCCTCCAGA
>CAVGNL010000168.1:0-3029 GCA_963630455.1 Prevotella sp. CAG:755 | reverse complement strand
GGCTAATGTTTGGGCTTGGACGCCTTGAGTGGCGTCGACAACCAACAAAGCGCCTTCACATGCAGCTAAAGACCTCGATACTTCGTAAGTGAAATCGACGTGCCCTGGGGTATCAATCAAATTAAAAATATATTCTTCGCCGTTTTTTGATTTGTATGTCACGGTAACGGCGTTGAGCTTAATCGTAATTCCTCTTTCTTGCTCAAGAGGCATGCTATCTAGCATTTGTTCGGAAAGATTCCTTTTGTCCACTGCTCCAGTTTCTTCGAGAATTCGATCGCAAAGGGTGCTCTTTCCGTGGTCGATATGAGCGATTACAGAGAAATTTCTAATGTGTTTTCTATCAAAAGGCATAAACAATTATGGATTATATTCTATTTGTGCTTTTTCCGATAGAAAGAAGATAAAGAATCTTCTATGTCTTTCGCCGAAAACACGACGCTATAGCCTGGCCATCTTCTTTCGAAAAGGGACTTATAGTCTTTCCAGGTGTACCTCTCATCGATCAACAAAGCGCTCCCTATGTCGGTCTCGCTACGTATTAATCTTCCTACAGCTTGCATAACTTTATTCATTCCCGGATTCATATAGGCATATTGAAAGCCTTCGCCGTTTTTGGCATCGAAATATTCTTTGGATAAATCTATTTCTTTCGATATCTGTGGCAAACCAACCCCGACAACGGCAACCCCAATTAATCGGTCGCTTGGCAAATCGATGCCTTCGCTGAAAGAACCTCCGATAATTAACAACCCTATAGTCGTTTTTTTAGGCGATGGAAGAAATTTCGAAAGAAAAAGATTTTTCTCCATGTCAGTCATTTCTTTCTCTTGCGAATAAACATCGGCATCATCAAAGTCTAAATGTTCGCTTATCTTATTCAAGTATTCGTAAGAAGGAAAATATATGAAGTAATTGCCGATTTTCCCTTCAACGAAAGCTTTTAGATATTTTGCGACGTCTTTGTAGGTTTTATCGCGATCTTTGTAACGAATTGAGACGTTTGGAGCGATCATCAGATGGAAATTTTCTTTCGGAAAAGGCGAAGGCAAGGCCAAATATGCCTGATTTTTATTTCCGACGATTGATTCCATATAATAGTCTATCGGCGAAAAAGTTGCCGAGAAAATAGCCACTCCTTTTGTTCGCAAAATGTCCTCCTTTAGGTAAGGAGAAGGATCTAGAGATTGAAAATGAAGCTCTATCTCCCCTTTATCGTTTTCTAAAGAATAAAGAAATGCGTTTTGGGTGTAATTATCCATTAAAGAAAGAAAGCGATATGTTTTGCGTGATAAATCTCTGACTTCGTTTGGAAAGGAAACCTCTTCCTCTTCTTTTGTGCTCGTTAATTCCTTGAATTTGGAAAGATTCTTTGCGATTGTTTCATCCATTTTCTCGTATTTTACGAATTTTTCCTTGGATTTAAGGCTTTCAAGGCTTTTGAGAAGCTTCGAAAGAGAGTTTTTAAGTTTTTTAAACGGCAATCCTTTGAGCGAGTTTTTTGCGTCTTTGATATCCTTACTAGAAATAGATTCGCTGAACATATCTCTTGCTCTAGATGGCAAATTGTGCGCTTCATCTATTAAAATCACGTAATTTGAAGGATCTGCTTCCTCGGAAAAATAACGTTCCAACTTGACGAAAGGGTCGAAAAAATAATTGTAATCGCAGATAATCACGTCACTTAGAAACGACAAATCTAATTGCAATTCGAAAGGGCACATCTCATTTTTCTTTGCTAAATCTGTTACTGTATTCCAATTATAACGATGCATTTCTTTGCTTTCTTCTTCGATGATTTTGCGGAGCTTCCCGTAGTAATTTCTAGCATATGGGCAATCATCAGGGTTGCATTTTTTATCAGGACAAAAACAAATTTTATCTTTGGCGAAGAGAATTGAGTCTCTTCCTTTGAAACCACTTTTGTAGCATTCGGTTAGAGCATCATAACAAGCTTGTCTTCCGGAAGCTTTTGCTGTTAGGTAAAAAATCTTTGAATTAGAACTTTTTGCAAAGCTTTTTAACGCAGGATAGATCGTCGAAATCGTTTTGCCGATTCCTGTAGGCGCCTCGAAAAAGAATGTCCCTCCTTTTTTTGCGATGGAATATACATACTTAGCCGCTTCTTTTTGTCCTTTCCGAAATTCTTTATAGGGAAAAACCATGTTGATTGTCGAATTGTTGCGGATCGCAAAATGCTTTTTGCTTTCTTTTTCGAAGGAAAGGTATTTGTCAACGATTTCCAAGACATTTTTCTCTAATTGCTCTAGACTGAAACTCTTCTCTTTGACCAATTTTGTGAAAAAGTCTTGTTGCGATAGATACGTTAATCGTATGTTGCATCGCGGTAGGTTTTTTTCCTTTAAATACATATAGGCGTAGCATTTTGCTTGTCCGAAATGCCACTCCTTTTGTTGCTCATAAAAATCCTCAAGAGGTGAAACAGTCGACTTAATTTCGTCGATTATGGGGTTTGCGCCTCCAATGATTATTCCATCCGCTCTGCCTTCGAGATGGACGATATAATCATCGCGCTCGATCTCGGTTTCAAGATGAACCTCCGAAAGGTATTCTTTCCCTTGCTTCTTTTGAAAGGATGAATGAATCAATGATCCTAGATTCATCGTTTCCTGATTATAAATGCGGTTGTCGATGTCTCCAGCGCGCAAAAGAAAGTCAATGAGTTGATGTACCGATAAATTTAAGTGCTTTTTCTCGGTCATTAGCGTATTTTTTCACCATCCTTGTCGATTCTTGACCCATTAAGGAAAGAAGAGGCATCCATGCGTTTTTTCCCTTCATATTGAATATCTTTCAACTCAAGAGAGCCATCAGATGTACCTAAATATAGTTTGCCTTTGATTGGCTTTAGCACCCCTTCATCGATTTTTATTTCTTTATGAGGAATAGAGGAATATATCTTTAGCTTCTTATCTCGAAAAACAACATAAGAGGCAGGAATTTCGGAAAGCCCACGGATGTAGTTAAAAGCTTCCGTTGTCGAAAGATTCAAAGGAAGTTTTTCGTCT
>CAVGNL010000167.1:0-3878 GCA_963630455.1 Prevotella sp. CAG:755 | reverse complement strand
ACCTCGATCACCATCGCTCATAGATTATCAACGATTGTCTCTTCAGATCGTATTTTGGTAATGGACCACGGAAACATTATCGAAGATGGCAATCATAAAGAACTCATGGAGAAAAAAGGTTTCTATTACAACCTCTATATGAATCAGTTCAAAGGAATGTCGATGGGAGAGCAAATCGAGCGTTACCAAAAAGAGATCGAAGACAAAGACATTAAGCTATAAGAAAAAGTTATCTTTTTACCTAATTTTAGGTTACTAAGATAACTTTTTTATCTGTTTTTAATTATTTATCGAATTTTTTTGATACCCATTAATTTGTGTCATATTTTCTTAAGTGCCAAATATCACGATTGTAGTCCTCAATCGTTCTATCACTCGAGAAGATGCCTGACATCGCAATATTATCAATCGCCGCTTTGGCCCATCTATCCTTATCGAGATAGAATTCTTCGGCACGCTTGCAAGCCTCGTCATAAGAAGCGAAATCCTCAAGGATGTAATATTGATCGCCCCTATTCATGATTTCATCGAAAATCATTTGGAAACGCCCGTGAGCCTTTATTGCCCAAGGTCCTGAGAAGAGGGAATCCATAACTTCCTTAACGAGATGATTATTGTTATATATATCCCAAGGATTGTAATTTCCTTGTTCATTCTTTCTTTCGACTTCTTCTGCCGTCATTCCAAAGATAACTTCATTTTCCTCGCCAGCACGTTGAGCGATTTCGATATTCGCCCCATCAAGCGTTCCAATTGTTATCGCCCCATTCATCATGAGTTTCATGTTTGATGTGCCAGAAGCCTCTTTCCCAGCGGTTGAAATCTGTTCGCTTAAATCGGCTGCCGGAATAATATGCTCAGCAAGCGTGACCCCATAATTTTCAACAAAGACAATCTTCATGAACTTAGAGGCTTCCTCATCATTATTGATTACCTCTTGAACAGCCAAGATAAGTTCTATGATGCACTTGGCATATTCATAGCTAGGAGCTGCTTTGGCGCCGAAGATATACACATGAGGCGTCATCTTGAAGGAGGAAGGATTCTTCTTGAGTTCTAAATATAGAGCCATGATGTGGAAAAGATTCAACAATTGGCGCTTATAGGCATGCAAACGCTTGATTTGAACGTCGAATATCGATTCAGGAGAAATCGTTATTCCGTAAGTCTTTTTGACGAATTCGGCAAATTTAACTTTATTTTCCTTTTTAATGGACATGACCGCTTCTTGAACGTCTTTATCATTATCGAAAGCTTTAAATCTCTCAAGCAATTCAGGATGCATTATCCATTCATCGCCGATTTTCGAAGTGATAAGCGAAGCAAGTTTCTCATTTGAATACAAAAGCCAACGGCGATGCGTTACGCCATTTGTCTTGTTTGAGAATTTTTCAGGGAAAAGCTCATAGAAATTCTTAAAGGTGTAATTCTCAAGGATCGAAGTATGGATTTTAGCAACGCCATTAACGCTGAAACCAGCATAAATAGCCATGTTTGTCATATGGATTTGGCCATCTTTGATAATCTGCATCTGATAGGCTTTCGCTGGATCAACGCCTCTTTCAACCATGTAGGCATTAAAACGACGATTGATTTCTTCGATGATCATATAGACTCTTGGAAGAAGCTTCTGAACGTATTGCACCGGCCATCTTTCGAGAGCTTCAGGCATAACCGTATGATTTGTATAGGCAATAGAATGAGTTACTTGATCCCATGCGTCATCCCATCCATAGCCATAAACGTCCATTAATAATCTCATCATCTCAGGAATAGAAAGAATAGGATGAGTGTCGTTAAGTTGGAAAACATAATGATCTTTTAAGCCAGAAAGAGTCTTATACCTTCCGTATTCCCCTCTCAAAACCGATTGAAGACCGGCGGAGACTAAGAAATATTGCTGGCGAAGACGAAGGATTCTTCCGTGTTCCGTTGAATCATCTGGATATAAGCCAAAGGAAAGTTCTTTCAACGTTGATAAATAGTCATCAAAAGAAACATCTGTAGGAAGATTTTGCTCACTAGGTTCGGCGCTCCAAAGACGAAGAGTGTTCGAAACACCGTTATGATATCCGACAACAGAAACATCGTATGGCATAGCACGAACATGTGTTGCGTTGACTGTTCTTAAAGCGTATTCTCCATTTGGCTTGAGATACGTTTCAGCATTGCCACCAAATTCAACTTCCACAGCATGCTTTGGTTTCTTTACTTCAAAAACAAAACCATTTGAAAGCCATTCGTCAGGCAACTCAGTTTGTTTTCCTTTGACGAATTTTTGTTTGAAAAAACCATATTCATATCGAATGGTATTTCCGTGCATTGGGTAGCCAAGAGAAGCAGCTGAATCAAGAAAACATGCTGCAAGACGCCCAAGTCCGCCATTCCCTAAGCCAGCATCAGGCTCCCTGTCTTCAAGCTCATTAATATCAATTCCATAATCAGCCAAGCCTTCTTTGGCGATTTTATAAACACCGAGGTTTTGCATGTTGTTTAGCAGCAATCGGCCAATCAGGAATTCCATAGAGAAATAGATGCATTGCTTGTTTCCTTTTTTAAGCATGTCTTCGCGGCATTTTCTCCAACCGATTCCGGCATAATCACGAACCATTTCGCCCAAAACTTCGTAACGTTCTGTGATATGGGAGTCTTCAACCGAGCGTCCATAAAGCTCAGTCAGACGTTTTTCAAACTCTTTTTTAAATTCTTCTTTGCTGTCAAATATCATAATCTATTATTTTTTAGCCTTTCTTTTGGTAGTTACTTTTTTGGTCTTTTTCGTTATTTTTTCTTCCTTTTTGATCGTTTTTGTCTCTGCCTTTCTTTTAAATATCATCGCGCCAAAGGAAGCCAGTTTAATGCTTATGTAATAAGGCCTGTTCTCTGGCCCTCCAATTGAGCTTTTTAAAGGCAAACCGTTATACTGGTTATATCCCCCATAAACATCTTTGTCGGAGTTGAAGATTTCTTCCCATTCCCCTTCAGTAGGGACTCCAACATCATAAGTTTCATAAAAGTTAGGAGTCATATTGAAGACGAATAAGAGCGAAGAAGTTCCACACTCACGTTCAAAAGCAAACACGCTTTGAGAGGAATTGTCAACCATCATCCATTGAAAATGAGCAGGATTGTATTCTTCAAAATGCATTGCTTCCTCGTTTTGATAAATGAGGTTAAGGTCTCTTACCAAGCGTTTTATTGAATCGTGTTTCGGATAAGTTAGAAGATTCCATGGCAAAGAACGCGTTTCATTCCATTCATCGAAAGAAGCCATTTCGTTTCCCATGAAGTTCAATTTTTTTCCAGGATGGGCAAATTGATACGTGAACAAATTTCTTAAAAGCGCAAATTTCGTATCATAATCGCCATACATTTTATTAATCAACGTTCCCTTTCCATGAACAACCTCATCGTGGGAAAGCGGCAAAAGGAAATTCTCGCTAAAGAAATAAGCCATCGAAAAAGTGATGCTGTTATGCTGATATTTTTTATAAACAGGATCTTTGGAATAATATTTGAGGGTATCATTCATCCAGCCTAAATCCCACTTATAGTCAAAGCCCAATCCCCCATATTCCAAAGGTTTTGTTACGCCGATGAAATCCGTTGAATCTTCGGCGATCATCATAATCGAAGGATGAGCCAAATGAAGTTTTCCGTTCAAACGTTTAATGAACTCAGTCGCTCCAACGTTCTCTCCTAGCGATTTATTGCCTTCCCAATAAACGATATTCGAAACGGCATCGACTCTGATTCCATCAAAATGAAAATATGTTAGAAAATAGTTCATCGCGCTCATCAAGAAAGAACGGACAGGATCTTTTCCTAAATCGAAGTAACATGAGCCCCAAGGAGAAAAAGTATGCTTAGGATCAGCA
>CAVGNL010000166.1:0-4969 GCA_963630455.1 Prevotella sp. CAG:755 | reverse complement strand
CATAAACTTTGTAATTGATGCCTGAATCACCGTAGTTGGACATTCCGATGTATGTTGGAGGGACGATTGCTTGAGGAATCTTGTCTTTTAATTTTGGCAATTCTCTGATTAGTAAGGCCTCGATTCTTCTTGGATCTTCATCATAAGCTGCTTCAATCTCAATGGCGACAGTGTTATCTTCCCTAGAAAGATTCACGCACGTTGTTATGGATGAATTGTTGATTGATTTGATATTTCCTAAACGATCATCAATCTTAATTGAACGGAGTCCGATTTGGGAGACATAGCCTCTAAAGCCATCAACGATAACCATATCACCAACATCGAAATAATCATCGAAGACCATGAATAAGCCAGAAACAACGTCTTGGATGAGCGATTGGCAACCTAAGCCTAGAATCAATGTAATTACGCCAAGTCCAGCGACAATTGAAGAAACGTCGACTCCCCAAATCGCTAAAATGATGCACAAAGCAACGATAACAGCAATATATTTGATCAAGGATCTAATTAATGAACCAACCGTTTTGGCTTTTTTGCCATTTCGCGTGCAAAGCCTGACGATGAAATTGAGGATGCAAGTAATCAAAAGAGTGATGAAAATCGTTACGAAAGTGATGATGATTTTGCTTCCGGAATAAGCAAAAGCCTTCCCAATTGCAACGAAACCATTCGTAACGCCTTCGCCTAAAATCGCATCACCAACTTCATTTCCGAATAATTGGCGCGAAAAAGCTAAGCCTAGCAGAGCTAAAATTGAAAGCAATAGAAGCAATTGGGCAAGAATAAAAGAGGTTTTTTGGCTCTTGCTTTTCTTACCCCACCAATTTTTAATTCCTTTTTCCATAAGTTATCCTCCTTGAATTACTTTTGATAAATTAAGCCACTTTCATAGATGATTTTTGAATAATCAAGATTATTATTAAAATAAATTTTTATGCTGTTTTCTTTGGAAAAATCAACATTTCTGTACGTATAGGCAAATTCCTTCTCTCCTTTAAAAGTCATTTCTACATCTTCTTTTAAAATCGAATCTTCAAAGAGCGAAGAAACAACCTTCAATCCTTGCTTGTTTTTTATTTTCAATGACAAAGATATCGTATTTTCACCAGTAAGCAAGGAAATATCGCTTAAAGAAGGCTCTGCATAAAGCGAAGAGAAAAGAGAGGTGCCAGTTAAGATTGCCACGCCAGAAATCGCAAATAAAGAAAGGGCGCCAACGACTTTGCCGGATCTTTTCTCTTTGGCATAAGCGCTATCTTGATTATTTGGCGTAAGCTCATCGGAAGTACCTGTATTATCTACTATGCCCCAATCTGATGTGGGGTGATTATTTACTTCGATAACGTTTTCTTCAGTAATATCCATAAGAATGAATGATAACACAAACACGATATTTTTTGTTGTCAATTTACATATGTTTAAAAAATAAATTCCGCATTATAAAATCAAGAAAAAAACTTGTTATAAGTCCAACAAAATATTATTATTTTGAAGTCAAAGGCAAAGTCGAAGCAATTCGGTGACGCAAAACTATAGGGTCCTTCTAGGATAGCCAGCAACCAATAAGACTGGCGTTTATGAAAAGTAATGGCTTGCATATTAGGATTTTAGGGGCTTTAACGGGAGGAAGCATCATTGCTGCCGGAGCGGCGATGGCGACTTTTTCTTTTTCGTGGTTTACGAATACAAATAATCTCACTAAAGATTTTTCAGGCCAAACCATCGGCGCTTATTTTGCTAGCGGAGATGGTAGCAAAGACAACCCTTTCATAATCAATAAGCCTATTCATTTATATAACCTTTCTTGGCTTCAAGAAATTGGATATTTCAATAAAGTTGATAGCGCGACTGGCAAAATCAGCCAACAATACTATTTCGAAGTCAAGGCCAATTTAGATATGAACAATTGGGTTTTGCCGCCGATAGGGACATCTACATATCCGTTTGTCGGGAATTTCAAAGGCGGAGATTATCTGATTTCAAATCTGACGATCTCTAATAAGATGGGTTCGGAAACGGGACAAATCAAAAAACATCCAGGCAGCGTTCTTTCTGATGATTTCAATAACAATCAGCCGAATGTCGTTGGTTTTTTCGGCGTTATAGGCTGCTTGCCTAGTGGAGAAGATTTAAGAGCCGATATAACGGTGAATTCCGTGTCTAATTTCTATTTAGACAATCTTAAAATTTATACGTTTAGCTCGGATGTCTTATGTGGGTCCTTAGCGGGCTACGTCAATGGAATGTTAACTAATGCTGGCGTTCATTATGGAAATATAAACATCGCCAAAGGAACAAGCAATATTTCAGGTTTCAGCAACGTTTCTAGCTATACCTTAATCGGCGATTACAACAAGACAGATTATAATTGGGAAGACGATCCAGATGGTGGCGATATAGGTTATGGAACAAGTACCGATATCAAAGCTTTGCATAATGGTTTAATCAATAACGGTTTAAATGATGGCTCAACAGGTAAGATTAAATCTAACTACGCAATTCCTTTTAAAAGTGAAAACACTACATTAATTCATGGCAGTGGCAGTTCGATAACAGTAACAACTTCTGGCTCCAGAACTCAAAATATAAACCCTTCTGACTATTACACTTACAAAGCATCAACCAAAGGGAATAATCTTGGCTATTACGTTGGCGAAGTTAAAACTTACCAAATGTCCTTAGATTATAATAAAGAAGATTTTGGTGTTCAATCAGGCTACGTGACAAATGTGAATTTAAAAACTCCGCCGGATGATGTTTTGACTTATTTGCAAACAAGTGGCACTCATTTAATACGATTAAATAATGGCTATAGTAGTGACAATATTGCTGCATCTACATTTTCTTATGTTCAAAATGGCCAAATTGGGGATTGGACAGGGAATTTGCTTTTACCTAGCAATGGCATATGGGTTGCGCCAAAAGAAGAAGGCACTTTCAAATTCGTTTTTTATAATGCGAGTTACGGAAAAAGCGGTAGCGCTGGAAGTGTCGGCATATTATTTTCAGAATTGACGAGAGTTACTCCTGGTGATTATTCATCTGCGTTTGTCGCCAATTCATTGATATGTACCGGCAATTCATATTCATGTAAATATGGCTATTTTGAAAAAAAGGCCTCCGTCGGCAAAGAATATTACATTGCGTTTTATAATACATCGAGCTATGATGCGCCTTACATTGCCTATATGGATGTTGGAACAAATGGCGGAAGCTCTACTGATGAGCGCACTTCTCTAAAAGGCTTTGACTTTGTGGAAAAAGATAGCGATAGCAACATAATAAAAATCACAGACGCGAACTATACGAACTCCAAGGTAACATTCACGATTAGCGGAACGAATTCGACTTCAAACTTTTCCTCCTATTTCAAAAGAACAGGACAAAGCGAAGTTTTGTATTATTACTCGCCTTCTTCAAGCGGATACGCTTTTAGCGTCAATGGAACAACAGCGAATGCGAAATCAGATTCTTCAATCATTGATGAAGACGCAACTAGTGTCTAAGCATATTCGTTTAAAAATCATCACGAGTGCTCTATAATCAAAAAGATATGAATTCCTATAAGAACAACCATTTCACCGGTGAAAGAGCTCTCTTTAAAATATCAGATGCGGAGATCAATAATTGTCTATTTGATGATGGGGAGTCTCCTTTGAAAGAGGGGAGAAATATCATGGTATGCCATTCAACTTTTGGCTATAAATATCCTCTTTGGTATGGAAAAAACCATTACGTGAAAGATAGCGTTTTCCTTTCTAGTGAGAGAGCGGGAATTTGGTATACGAACGATTCAACTTTTGAGAGCTGCTTATTCGAAGGACCAAAAAATTTTCGCAAATGCAAAAACCTTATTCTAAGAAATATCGATTTTACCAATGCTTCCGAAACACTTTGGTGGAATGATTCAATCACGCTCGATAACATTGAGGCTAAAGGCGACTATTTCGCCATGAATTCAAGAAATGTCCTTGTTCGTAATTTAAAACTTAACGGAGATTATGGATTTGATGGGTGCGAGAATATCAAAATATATGATTCAGTTCTTAATACAAAGGATGCTTTTTGGAATTGCAATGACGTTCTCATCGAAAATTGCGAAATCAAAGGTGAATATTTTGGATGGAATAGCAAAAACGTGATTTTAAAAAATTGCCAAATATCCTCCCATCAAGGATTTTGCTACATGCGTAATGTAACGCTTATTAATTGCACCTTCTCTAATACCGACTTAGCTTTTGAATATTGTGAGAACGTCGATGCTCAAATAAATGGTGAGCTTCAATCTTTAAAGAATCCTCTTTCAGGGAAATTTCTTATTGAGAAACTTGGTGAATACATCAAAGACGATGAAAATATCGATTTTTCGAAAACAATTGTTGAGGTCAAAAATGGAATATAAGTTCGATACCCTTCCAAACAGAAGAAATACAGGGTCGATTAAATGGGATGTGAGAGATAACGAGCTTCCTCTTTGGATTGCAGACATGGATTTTGAAGTTGCCCCGGCGATTAAAGAGGCTTTGATAAAAAGAGCCCTCCATCCGGTTTATGGCTACACGGATATTGATGAGGGGTGGTATGAAGCTTATATGTCTTTTTACCATGATCAACATGATTTCAAGATTGAAAAAGATTGGCTTGTATTTTCAACTGGTGTTGTGCCAACGATTTCCTCAAGTGTAAGAGCCTTGACTAGTGAAGGCGATGAGGTTATTTTGCTTACGCCTGTCTATAATATTTTTTATAATTCCATCCTTAACAACAATCGCGTCGTTGTCGAAGTTCCTCTTAATTACATCGCCAAATCGTATTCAATCGATTTTGAGGCCTTAAATAAGGCTTTATCGAGAGAAAAAGTCAAATTGTTAATTCTTTGCAACCCTCAAAACCCCATAGGTAAAATCTGGAATAAAGATGATTTGGCCTTAATTGGAAGACTTGCGAAGAAAAATGGTGTCATCGT
>CAVGNL010000165.1:0-2790 GCA_963630455.1 Prevotella sp. CAG:755 | reverse complement strand
GTTCATATCAACGCCGCATAAATTTGATATTTCGATATAGGCAATAGAAAAAAGAAAAGTTGAAGCCAAGCAAAAAAGAAAACTAAGCAACGTTGAGCGAATTATGCGATATGAGCCGAAGCCAATGGGCGAAAAATACGATCTTAAATATCTTTTGAAGCGTAGGTTATCTAAATCATCTTTAACATGTAAATAGGAATTAGAGAGCTGCAAAGCATAGAAAAAAGGGATGATTACCAGTGGGATGGTAAAGAAAAAAGAATACGGGGTAAGAAAACCTAGAGCTGCGCATATAATTAAAACCAAGAAAAAATTAATAAGCCAAGGCAACATTTTCTTGACTGTTTCCGGGTATCTTTTGAAAGATGTTTTAATGATGCTTTCGTTTTTATTTTTTTCTTGGTCTAACATTTTCTTTTATATTATGCAAATCCTGAATGGCTTGCCAAAGTTGTTTCGCAATGAAAGGCTTAACAGGACGTCTTTCATAGTCTTCGATGAATTTGCTGAGTTTTCGAAGCGTAACTATGTTAACAGGGCTCTCGGATTTTTCAATTGAAACTACATTGCAATCATCATTAATTAAGATTATTCCAACCAAGAAGTCGCTTGAAATTCCCGAAAGAGAAGAAAGTTTGTTCATTGAATGATTAACGACTTGAATGGGGTTGGCTATTTCCAGTTTTTCGTTATTCTTTTTGTAAACATAGGAAATTGGGCTATGGTAATCAATTTTTAGCCCGCCATCAATATAGTAGTCAATGATGACATATATGTATTTGTTTCCGCCGACAAGATGATCAATACTCAAAGTCTTGGAAGATCCAACATCAAAAGAAAGATTATTGATTAAATAGAAATCATTGCATTCGACGCAGTGATTAACGCAATCATAATAGATTTTTTTGTAACGGGCCGAAAATAATTTTCGCCGGATTGTTGAATACAGAAACCAAATAATCAGAGCGCCGAAAACAATGACACAGAGGATGATGAATATTGTAAGTCTTACTTCGTATGGCATGCGTTGAACTTCATCGCTACATCAAGCGCGACATTGACCATGTTCGCCAAGCCTTCTTGACGTTCTTGAGAGGAAAGGATCTTTTTAAAATGGAATGAGTCTGATACAGTGCAAATCGCCAAAGCTTTCTTTTTTAGCTCTGCTGCTGTTTCATAAAGGGCATAGGCTTCCATTTCAACCCCTAGCACGCCTAAAGATTCCCATTTCTTCCAACCATCTGGATTTGATCCATAGAATGTATCTGAAGAAAGAATATTGCCGATGTGACTACGAAAATTGTTCTTTTTTGCCGATTCCACCGCGTAAGAAAGCAATTCATAATCAGCGATTGCAGAGAAAGTCCCTCCACCAAGGTTATGTTCGCCCATCCAATTGCTGTTTGTGCAAGCGCCTTCACCAATAAGAAGATCTTTCAATTCAATGCCTTCCTGATAGGCTCCGATTGTTCCGATGCGAATTATTGCCTCAACTCCATAGAAAGAATAAAGTTCATGAGAATAAATACCGATGGACGGCATGCCCATTCCCGAAGCCATAACAGAAACCAAAGAACCATCGGGCGCCTTCCCCGTATAGCCAAGAATACCTCTAACAGAATTTACGAGCTTTGCATCTTTTAAAAATGTCGTAGCAATCCATTCCGCTCTTTTTGGATCACCTGGCATCAATACGATTTTGGCGAAATCCCCTTCTTTTGCTTCGATGTGTGGTGTAGACATAACCTATTCCTCCTAATTAATATCTAGACTCAATTTTAGCCTCTATATGCTTAAAAGTGAATTAACTAATTAAAGAAAAAGAACCATGAAGGTCCTTGTTTATTGCTTATTTATTGTTTGACAAATCATCGCTTATAACAGTTTCGGAAGACATGTCTTCCATAAAAACTCTCATTAGCGTATCTGGGTTAACGGAAGTCAATTCTCCTTGGAAGGCAATAGCTATTCTTCCAGTTTCTTCGGAAACAACTATAGTAACAGAATCAGAATTTTCTGAGATCCCTAAAGCGGCTTGATGCCTTGAGCCATATTTGCCAGTAAGAGCTTGCCTCGTTGACTGGAAAAATACGGCAGCCCTAGCAATCTTATCGTCTTTGATAACAACCGCCCCATCATGAAGACGCGTTCCTTCATAGAATATCGTTTCAAGAAGCTCTGCTTTTATTGGAGAGTTTAAATCCACTCCCCTTTGTTTTATCACTGTACCTATTTTCGATGGGTCCAATATGTCATCTTTCCTCATCACCGTTATCAAAGCTCCGCGTTTTTCTTGGGACATGTTTATTACGGCCTTAAAGATTTCGCCATAAACCTTTTCACGGTCGAAGATATATTCAGGCTCAACTTTTTTCTTATTTTTTCTAGGAAGCAAGTCTTTCAAATCGGCTTTCCAATTTATTTTCTCGACGCATGTACGAATTTCATTTTGATTGACAATCGTAACCACGATTCCTAAAAATATGAGAATTACGGTTGAAACCAATGCTAAATACCACATACCAAAAGCCAAAGAAACTGTTATTGAAGTTTCTAGCACAGCTGTAATTACCCAAACCCATACTTTTTTGACTAATTTATAAATTGCAAAATCAAAAACAAAAAGAAAAAATAAGCCGAAAGCAAAGGAACAAATCCCTTCAGGCGTCTCGAATCCATATCCTGCCAACGGAAATTGATTACTCATATTTCTTCCTTTGTCTCCTAGCCTAAAAAATGGGCTTAACCCATCTTTAAATAAAATATTATCAATTTAAATGGTCTAAATAA
>CAVGNL010000164.1:0-3596 GCA_963630455.1 Prevotella sp. CAG:755 | reverse complement strand
TTGTTCGTCGTGAACCAGGCGAAGGTCCCCGTGGCCCCTGCGGCCAAGGTGCCTGCCGTGAGGGCGGAGAGCCCTAGCATTATCTTTGTCTTGTTTTTCATGGTTTTTGTCTTCTCCTTGAAGCGTTTTCCTTATCGTCCCGCCGGCCATAACGCCGAAAACGGGCCCATATGGGTCCCATGCGTCTGCGGAAAGGCCTATCTTAAACGCGCAACAAAAAGAAAATTAAAAAACGTTTAATATGCCATTTATAATCATAATTCAATTGATGATTCAAGAAAATAAGCCGAAATTTGCGGTCGTTTTTTTAATTTTGTCGATAAGTTGATTGAAAAAATCAAAAAACTTAGTTGTATTTCTTGAAGTCGCGAATGAAATTTAATAGACCTTGTGCTTGATCGTTTAATTTGGTGTTTTTCTTTGTGGCAACTACAACATCAAAGACAACGTTTTCTTTAATGGGTATTCCGATAATATCTCGGTTGTTTTCTGTTATTTGGTTAAACAAAAACGCTCCAACCTTACCATACGCCAAAGCTTCATTAATTGTTGAAAGTTGCTCCGTCTTCAATTTGATATTAGGAAGAATTCCATATTCCTGAAAAAGAGCGTTAATCACCCTAAACTGAAGAGTATCTTCTTTGAAGATAATGATAGGCTGGTTCTTTAATTCTTTTATTGATATTTCCTTTTTGGAGGCTAATGGATGATTTTTATTAACAGCGAAAAGAAGTCTAGTCTCATCGATTTTTTGGCAATTCAAAGATGAATCGATTTCATTGTTATATACAACGGTAATGGCTATGTCGATTTTGCCATTAATTAAGGCTTCTTTATTTGAGTGGCTCCCGAATTCAAACAATTTGATATTTGCCTTGGGGTATTTATCTAAAAATTTTTGAAAGATAGGTGCAAAAATAAAGGCCCCTAGCATAGGCGGAACATCGATTCGTATTGTTGTTGATTCATACAAATAATCAGTCATTTGCTGCTCTAATTTGTTATACATATCAACAATGGGCTTTGCTAAAGAATAGAGATAGTTTCCAGAAGAAGTTAATTCCAAGCTTTTCCCATTGGCGACAATCAATTGAGTTTTTAAATCTTTCTCTAGATTTCTAATCGCAGTTGATATGGCTGGTTGAGAAACAAATAATTCTTTGCTCGCCTTTGTATATGACTTGTTTTCGTACACCTTGATGAAGTAATAAAGCTGTTCAATGCTCATAAACTAATTCTAGTATAAATAATATTTATAGATTAATAAATTTTTAATATCGCAAAATTCTTTTACATGCTTGTGGAAGCGCTTACAAACTAGTAAATTAAAATAAAGCCTATATTAAGGATTAAAAACATGACTAAGAAAAATATTTTGCCATTAATATTATTTATAGGGGCAATCCATTTGTCCGGATGTAACAACAATGTCGTTGAAGGATTTGATAACAAGGTTTTTGATATCTCTAAAAATTCAGATAAATCCTTACAAATAAAGATAAAGTACATTAACAGCTCAACTGATGGTAAATATTACACATTGACTTTAAGCGGTGAAGGGGAATGCAAAGATTATGCCGATACTAACGTTCCTTGGAAAAGCATCTCCAAAAAGATAAAGAAGGTTGATATCAAAGAGGGAGTTACAACAATAGGCTCATATTTATTTTCTTCCTTAACGTTATCAACTTATATCTTGCCTTCTACGATCAAGAAAATTCAACCTACATCTTTTAATAACGATTCATCAATTTATATTAAAAATGATACGTGCGAGATCGGAGAAACGAAAAATAACGTCTATTACTATAGCGAAAACGCCCCAACAGATAAAAGCAAAAAATACTGGCATTATGTAAACGACAATCCCGTTGTTTGGAGCAAGATAAAAGCCCTTTTCATCGGTAATTCATTCACTTATTACAACAACATTCCCCAGCTTACGGAAGAAATCATTAAGTCATTAGGTTACGATTTCGTAGCCGAGGCTGTTACTTGCGGTGCTTGGAACTTAACGAAATTTGCCGATAAGACAGATGAATACGGAAAACAAGTTTACGATAAGCTAACAGCCAATAAAGACTACGACTTTGTCATATTGCAAGAGCAATCAACAAGAAGCTATACAAACTATTCTGGTTTTTATTCAGCCGTTGAATCGTTAAAAACCTTAGTTAAGCAAACTCAAAGCAACGCTGAAGTCAGACTGTATTCCACTTGGGGTTATCCAGATTCTTCAAGCACTTTAAGCGTTACTGAAATGGAAGCCAAAGTCAGAGAGAAATACATCGAGTGCGCAACATCATTGAATCTGAAGATTCATCATGTTGGAAAAGCCTTTAGCAAGGTATATTCAGAAAGCAGAGATAAGGTAAATATTTATTTCAGCGACAATAAACACCCTTCTCATTACGGATCTTTCCTTTCCGCTCACGTTCATGCGATGAATATTCTTGGTATCGACACAAGATTATCAACCTTTTCTAGTTACCATAGCAATGAAGAAAACGCCGATTGGACAATCGAAGAAAGCGACTTAAAAATTCTAAAAGACGCGGCATATGCGGCATCTTTTTAAAAAATAAAATAAAGGAGGAAACCAAATGAAAAAGAATTTAGTCTTGATGTCAACCTTGCTTCTAGGAGGTCTTGCGCTTGCTGGATGCGCACAAGAAAAATCTAGCAGCTCGCAAAAAGAAGAGAGCAGTCAGAAAGAAAACGTTAGCAGTAGCGTAGAAGAACAAAAATCTTCTAGCGAAAGCTCAACACCGATTAAGCATTATTTAATTGGTTTTTATGTTGACGATCAGCTTTACAAAACCGTTCAAGCCGAAGAAAACAAAGTTATCGATGTTGCCATCCCTGATCCAGTTAAAGAAGGATACACGTTTGAAGGATGGAAATACGAAAACGGCGACGCATTCAATATTGAAACAACTCTAATCACAAAAAGCTTTAATGTTTACGCTTCCTTTAAAGCCAAAGGCGGAGAAACCGATGCGCACGAAGGCGAGAGCGAGCTAAACGTCACCGACACCAAAGACGCCTCGAAAGCTTATTCGCTAGTTATCGGCTGGTATGGGAAGAGCGCAACAAGCGGAATCGATGCGAAATTAATGAAACACATATATAAAAACTTCATTAATTATCTTCGTTCAATAGAAACGGAAGAAAACGTTATCGAAAAGATAACAGTCAGACAATACGGCGACGAAGAAACAAAGGTGGCAGCACTTGGAGAATTGGTAAACGCCGATGCGGACGTCGACATCCTTCTTGGCGTCGGAAAAAACATCACAAGCACTGGCAAAGTTACAACAGAAAAGAGAACGGATAACGTTACAATAGGCGAGGTAGAGGGCAGAAGCATAGCCCTTCTAAAAAATACGACTTTAGGAAGTTCGCTATATGATTTCATCGCAACAACAGATGGTCAAAAAGTGTTCAATTACGATTATCACATAACCGCAGAAGTAAAAAGCTCATTCGTAGTAAATTTTTATGTTGGCGAGACTCTCTATTCTTCCGTTAACGTCAAAAAGGGAGAAAAAATCAATATTTCAAGCATAAGCGAGCCATCAGGTGAGAACGAATTC
>CAVGNL010000163.1:0-10322 GCA_963630455.1 Prevotella sp. CAG:755 | reverse complement strand
GAATGATAAAGGACATCCAACCTGTGAAAATGAATTTTGTTCCTTCTTCTCCGATGAGATAACAATCTTTTATACCAGATCCATTGATTGTGTTTCCAAAATAATACGTTCCTTTTTGGAAACAAATGACTTTTGTTCCTTCTTTGTCAGCTAAAGAATTAATTAAATTTGTTAGCTTGCCGGCATTATTGCTTCCGTTTTCGACGATCCCAGCTTCTGAAGCAAGATATGTTGTTACGTTTTCTGTCGGAGCGGGGTAAAGAGATTCGCTTTCCAAACGTTTCTTGTTTACTCCTACATTTCCGGCATCGCTTAAAGCCCATCCTTCAGAGGTTGGGTATTCCTCGGAGGAATAAACATCTTTGGTTAAATTTTCTAAGAATTGCTTATCGGACACGACGTTTCTCCTTTCTTGAATGGTGAGTTTTATTGAGGATACGAACTGCCCTTCTTTTGTTGTTGCGCTTATTACGACTTCACCAGCTTCTAATGCGATTACTGTGTTTCCATCGATGTTTATTTTGTTTTCGACATCTGTTTTATAGGCGTATTCCTTGTTTGTGGCATTTTCTGGCAAAACGGTTACGGTAAGAGTTGCGCTTTCACCAACGAGCAGAGTTTCTTTATCGATTGTTAGGTTGATTCCGCTTACGGGTATTCTTGTTTGGATGCTGCTAGAAATATCTTCCTCTTTTTTGGAGGTTTCTTCTTTTGGCGAGCATGAAAACAAATTGAGGGAAATCAAGCCGAGCAAAACGATGCAAGAAGATCTTCCTTTCCTCATTATTGATACCTCTTAAGCATGGCGTTATAGATGTTCTCAAGCTCATCGCATTTAAACCTTTGGATCGTGGAAAGATAATCGTTCCAATCATTGTCGCTATTAATATCCAGCGTTCCCGTGATGAAAGAAGCTTCGTAATAAGTTATTTGGTTATCCAAACTAGCCTTAATAGTTGAAATATCGCTATATTCTTGGCTTGTGAATTTATATTTCGCAGGTTCTGGCGTTTTTAGGTATTGTGTATAGATTTCGCTTTGACGATTTAAACGCGTGATAACTTCGTCGTTCATTTTTCCAACGAAATCGTTGCTCCAATAAAGAGCTGAGGCGCTTCCGACATTTGGGGTAATCGTTCCGCGGTAATCTTCTTGGTTCCCGCTCCATGATTCAGGGACTTTAAATGTCCATGAAGTATGAGCGTCATCATCCCAGGTCCAATCTTCGTTTTCGATGCCATAGGAAATCAACTGGGTTCCTAACTCGCTATACATGATATCAAGCAAACGAGCGACTTCTTTTTTGTAGATGCTAGCAGTCGGGATGCACGCTCCGTCTGGTTTAAAATATCCAAGTCCTAATTGAATTCTTGGCCCTTGATACGAGGACGAGAGCAATGGCCCTACTGTAACGTATTCCTCGTCGTATTTATATGGTGTACCATCATCTTTTAAATTGTTTTTATCTTCATTTTGAGTGGTGATAATGTATGGCGCGGCTGCCACAAATGAACCTAAGCGTTTGCCGTTTGTTGCCATTTGAGAATCGGTTTTATTCTCTGTTGTGCTCTTATCCATCAAACCCGCCTTCCACATCGAAGAAGCTGTTTTTAGATAGTTCCTGAAAGCATCGGTTTTTGGAACATAGGTAAATTTTGACCCGTCATTCTCAATTTCGCTGCCATAGGAAACATAACCATAACTTTGAAGAATGAAATTCCTAAAATATTCGAAAGCTTTAGATGAAACGGCGATCTCATCATCCGTTTTGCCGTTGTTATTGGCATCGTAACTATTGAAATCGGTAAGAATCCCTACGTAATCGTCAATGGTAAGAATTTTGCTTGCATCATCTATCTCATGCGTTTTCGCATAGCTCTTAGGATACGATGAATAAATGTTTTTGATCCACACGTTATTGATAAACATTTTATAAGTGAGATCTCTAGCGACGTCCTTAACAGAAAGGGAGCAATACATTTTCCCATCGGATACTGTGGCTGCTTCTTTGGCGTTTTCTTTGGAAGTGTCAATGCCGAAATTGTTATCCAAAAGCTTCTTATAATTTAGCATGTAGTTATCAATTAAAGATCCGATTTCTCCTGTGGAATCCTTATATGTTGGGTCATTAAATGGCGTAAGCGCATCAAATTTGTTTTCGGCATATTGGACTTGTTCCGAAATTGGATTGTTGAACAAGAAAAGATCAGGTTTATATTTCTTATCTTCCCAGACTGCCGCTCTACGAGCTTGATAAGCACTTGTATCTGGAGTAGTAAACTCAAAATTTAAGTTCGTTATCTTGCTAAGATATTTGAACATTTTTAAATCTTTGTATTCTGGATTTCCTGAACTGTGTGGTGCAAAGATTTTTATGGTTATTGGATTTTTGACTATTTGATAAGGATTCTCATCTGTTCCGTTAGGAAGGAAATTGTCTGCATCATAACTTTTTCCTCCACCGCATGAAGCAAGAGAAACGCACGAAGCGAATCCAAGAACCGTTTTGAATAAAAGTCTTTTTGTTTTGATTTTCATAATTTTGTCTCCTATCCTTTGACGCCACCCATAACAACGCCTTTTTCGAAATATTTTTGAAAGAATGGGTAAATAACTAAGAGCGGTAAAGAACTAACGACAATCGTGACGTATTTGAGCTGCTCTTGAACGTTAGGGTCTCCACCTCCTATCGAACCGCTGTTGCTAACAAGCATGTCTTGTAAGACTCTTTGAAGCGGATACAAATCCGAAGACTGAATATATAAAAGGGCATTGAAATAATTGTTCCAATATCCGACTATGGCGTATAAAACCATGACAAAGAGGATTGGCCGACAAAGAGGGAGAATGACTTTCAAGAATATCTGGAAGTCACCACACCCATCGATGCGGGCCGCCTCTTGAAGCTCGTTTGGAATCGACGTTGACATATATGTTCGAATGACGATGATATTTGAAACACTAACACATCCAGGAATGATAATCGCCCAAATGGTGTCTAACATTTGGAGTTCTGAAATCAAAAGATACGTAGGAATCATTCCACCACTGATAAACATTGTGAGCGTGAGGAATATATTCAAAAATTTTCTTGCCTTGAAATCTCTCCGACTCAAAGGGTAGGCGCAAAGCATTTGCAAGGTTACTTGAATGACCGTTCCAAGGAAAGTGTAAAGAAGCGAGTTCAAAAACCCTCTAATAAGGCTTCCGTTTGCAAAAACTTGCTTATATCCTTCGAGACTGAAATCAACCGGCACCAGGCCAACCTCCCCAGCCACCACTTTGTCTGCGCTAGAGAAACTACAAGCGAGAACGTTCAAAAGAGGCAAAAGGAAAAGAATGGCGATAATGCCCATAATAACGGTGATGACGATATCGAATATTTTTTCGTGATTGACTTTCTTCATAGGCGTTACCAAAGCGAATTATCGCTCACTTTCTTGGAGATGAAATTTGCCGCAATCAGGATGATGATGTTGATCACGCTATTAAAAAGACCGATGGCTGTCGCATAAGAAAACTGTGGCATACCGTAATCAGGGAAAGATATGCGATACACGTATGTGGAAATGATTTCGCTACTGACGCTATTTCCTGGGGTATACATTAAATAAACCTTCTCGAAGCCAACGTTAAGGATATTGCCAATGGACATGATTAACATGATGATTGCTAAAGGAATGATTGAAGGGAAATTCACTGAGAATATCCTTCTGAATCTCCCTGCGCCATCGATTTTGGCGGCATCATGCAAATTTGGATCGACATTAGCTAAGCTTCCCATATAAACAATCGACCACCAACCCAATCCTTGCCAAAGGCCGCTGATGATATAGATGGCAACAAAGGCTTTTGGATCGGACATCGCACTCGTTGAATCAAAGCCCAAAGCCACCAACGCACGTGTTATAGCACCTGTATCTGCTCTGAATAAGATAAAGAGAATGCCAACCATAACGACAGTGGAAATGAAATATGGCGCATACATGATTATTTGAATCGTTTTCTTTGCCCACTTATATTTGACCTCGTTGAGGAAAAGGGCATAGATAATTGGCAACGTTGAATTAAAGACGATACTAAGAACGCTTAAGACTAATGTATTTTTTGTTAATGTCCAGAAATTAGGAGCGGTCACAAAAGTATAGAAATGTTTGAATCCGCCCATGCTTGTCCATGGCGAACCCCAAGTTCCTTGAAAAGAGTTGTAATCCTTGAAAGAAATGATCAAGCCCTCTAGAGGCATATAGTGGAAAATAAAAACATAAATTATCGTAGGTAAAGACATTAGGATTAAAGTCATTCCTAATTTGGACCATAAGCTTCTTGACTTTGGTTTACGGATGAGTTCTTCTTTTGTGAAATTAATGCTGTTTTTGTCCATATTATCTGGAAGCGCTTCCATTATAGAAGGCTTTATTAGGAAAATAGAATAAACTAAATATCCAGAAATATATACTTTTTTGACTTTATTATTAATTTGCATTATATAATTGAATCATGGAAGAGAAAAATAAAGACATCTTAGAAAAGGGTGTTTACTACAGCTATATTCAAAACAGCTATGAATTCTCTATCAGCCCTTTGATTGTTGGATTTGAGCGCTGCAAGAAGAACAAAGGAAAAATCAAATTCAATAAGACTTGCTATGTCATGCATTACGTTTTAAGTGGTGAGGGAAATATAAAAACGGAAGATGAAAACTATGCGGTCAGCCCGGGCGAATTTTTTATTTTTGCCCCACATTCAAATGTTATCTATGAGCCAAAAAGAGAGAACCCATGGAGCTATATATGGATCGAATTTAATGGCTCAAGCGTAAAAACGGTGCTTGACGCCACTTCGATTAGCAATACAAATTTTATTTTCAAGGATGACGAAAACGAATATTTGAAAAAAACCTTAATCGAGATGATTCACGAGGATAATTTATCTACGGAGGCTTCTGAGGCAATCCTGATTGTCTCTTATATCTTCAAAGTGTTCTCTTTTTTGACGAAATACTACCCAAAGAACGAAAACGTCAACATCACCAAAAAAGAGGAGACGATCAAAAAAATCGAACGTTATTTGTATATACACTACAATGACACGAATTTTTCGATTGGAAATGTTGCGGAAGAATTTTCTTTCTCCCAATCTTATATCACAAGGCTATTTAAGTCTCAAACTGGTATCACTCCTATTCAATATGTTGATGAACTGAGAATGAAAAAGGCAATCGAACTCTTGAATCACCATTCTTTGACAATCGATCAAATATCGGAAAACATAGGTTACAAAAATCAATTTTATTTTACTAAGCGATTCAAGCGTTATTATGGGATGCCCCCATCAAAATACAAACAAAAGAATTCTGTAGATGCTGATAATTAATCCTTTTCGCTTCCGTCTTTTTTCTTATCCAAAGGACTTTCTCTTTCGGTGTTGTTAAAACTCGTAGAATCGAAATACGGCGAATCAAGAATTATGTTTTTTGTTGCTTCCTTTTCCTTTTTTTCTTCTACTTCCTTTTCTTCTAACGAGCGATGATCTTGATAATAACGCATATCGATCACAACCGTAGAAGAGACGAGTTCGGTTAATGATCTCTTGTCTTTTCTAATCAACATCAAGAACGTGTTGATGATAGAAACAACAAACAGAACAACCGTGATATTGAAGAAAGAAATACCTATTCCATTTATCGAAATTAACGGGTACATCCAGCCACTATTTAACCCTCCGGCGAAGAAACAAGAAAAAAGCATGACGGGGAAAAATGAGAAAAAGGAAACTAAATCTCTTAAAAGAAGCTCGCCTTTCGAAACCTCTAAACCATCTTTGTTGATAACCGCCGCTTTGAAAGCGAATTGACCAACGCTTTGCCCTTCTTTGAATAAAAGCGTTGGGAGAAGATAACATAGCAAGAAAGTGAGAATATAACTAACCAAAGAGAAGAGAGAGATAATTCTCGAACACGACGCATAGTTTTCTTTGTATTGTTGGTAAATATTTTGATAACGAGAACTATTGAAAAGAACGTTTTCGGCGTATTCAAACACGCCTTGATATTGGCTTATTAAAAAATTATAGGTATTTAATCCTTCCTGCCCTCCTTCTTGAAATACAACATAACGATAGAGGGTGTAAGCGTAATCAATTTTTAACGATGGGAGTTCATCTTCTCCTTCGTAATATTCCCATTGGGCACCTTTTGAATGATTTTTCAGAATCGTTTTGTAGTGAGAGATGTAAGTCTCGCTCGCCATTAAAGAAAAGAGGTTGTTATTTGCGTTATTTTCTTTTGCGTAGTTAACGAAAAAATATGCTAGATAGTCATTTGAATATGAAGTGCTTTCAACTCCGTATCTTTCTTTCACGACGTTTGGGTTGTCGTTTTCTTTTGCGTATTTTGCATCCCATTCCGTTTTGTTCAAATCATAGGAATATAAAATATTGCTTAAAGCATACTTTTTGAAAACATCGTTTTGGGAAATGAGGCTATCATAGTTTTTTTCGCCGTTTTCTTTTGTTTCAAATTCAAATAGTTTTGTTTCTTCTTGAATTTGATACATTTCAATACGTAAAGAGTTTATTGCCTCGATTTTGTTTGAGTAGGTTGGTATTTGCCCAACAATTGCGTTTGATGCTAAAAGAAGGCAAAAAGAAACGGCAGCCATCAAAAGAGCGTCAAGCAAAGAAGAATAAATTCTTCGGGCAGAAGATAAGTACCCTTCGTTTCTATATTGTGACGCGTATTTCTTTTCCATATTGCTGGATTATAGAATAATTTTCTTCGAAACCGAATCAAAAATATGCGCTTTAGATAAATCTAAGACGACATCGATATTTTCATTGGCGTTTATCAAACGCTTTGCTGCAATTTTGGCGACAAGATCCTTTTTATCAAAATCAATATGGATGAAATATTCGTGACCCAATAATTCTGGCACGCTTACAACACCTTTAATCGGTTCGCTTAACTCGCCATCGGTGAAGACCTTGCCAACTTCATATATGTCTTCTGGACGAATTCCGAAAACAACCTGGTATTTGTCTTCTTGAAGATAATTTGTGAATTCTTTGATGGCTTTTTCCAAATAAGAAAGACGCTCATTTGATTTTGTTACATGTTCCAATTCAAATTTAGTCTTTTCGATTTCCGATGTTTTCTTAGATGAGGCAGGAAGAGTTTCAAGATGTGCGAGCTTTTCTAAGAGGATATTTCTTTCTTTGAAGTTTTTTAAGAGAATCTCTTTTTCGTCTTGGTAGTTTTTTAGCTCATTCGCATAGAAGGTCATTGCCTTTTCGCTATCTTCCTTTTTTAGTTTGATTTCAAAGCCGTTCTCAAAATGAAGGACTCCTTTTTCGAGGGTTGCTGAGAAAAGGTTCATTGCTGGCGATCCAATAAAAGTGGCGACAAAGAGATTTGCCGGGTGATTATATATCTCAACTGGCGTGCCAATCTGCTGGATATGGCCCTTTTCCATAACGACGATTCTAGAGGCCATAGTCATTGCTTCGGTTTGATCGTGGGTGACATAGATTGTTGTTGCGTTTAATTTGTTATGAAGTTTAATTATTTCTGATCTCATTTGAACGCGAAGCTTAGCATCAAGATTAGAAAGAGGTTCGTCCATCAAGAAAACCTTGGCATTTCTGACAATGGCTCTACCTAGGGCGACGCGTTGACATTGTCCGCCTGAAAGGGCCTTTGGCTTACGATCCAAATATTCGGTTATTTGAAGAATTTCGGCCGCATCTTTAACTCTTTCACGAATTACTTCATTAGGCATGTGTCTATTTACATATTTTGGTACTGGATTTTCTTTTAAATATTCGATTTTCGCCGTTATTTCTTCAATATCTTTATCGATTTGGGGAAGTTTTTCTTGCTCAGTTCGAGAAGCTTCTTCACGGAAAGAAAGGAGATTTTTCTTCTCTTTCTCCAAATCTTTTATCAATCCTTTGTTTATTGCTAAGACTGGATTGCCATCTTTGTCTGTTACCTGTGTTGGGAATTTTCTAATTTTTAGGCCAAAAGACATGTTTCCAGCCACGGTTTTATGAGGGTAGAGCGCATAGCTTTGAAAGACCATGGCTATGTCACGATTCTTTGGTTCTAAGTCATTGGCGTATATATGGTCAATATACAAATCGCCTGCCGTGATATTCTCCAAACCAGCTATCATTCGCAATGTTGTGGATTTCCCACATCCGGACGGCCCAACGAAAACAATGAATTCATGCTGTTTTATTTCTAAATTAAAGTCATAAACGGCTTGGACATGGTTATCATAGATTTTGTTTATGTGCTGCAAGGAAATAAAGGAATTTTTTGGAGCAATTTTTCTTTCCTTCTTATGCTTCTTTTCGTAGGAAATCATGTCGTTATGGACACGCTCTCTTTGTTCGGCAAGAGCTTTTTGTTGAATCTTTTCTTTTCTTCTTTCTTCCTTTAGTCTTTCAAGTTCAGCTTTTCTTTCTGTTTTTTCCATGTCTAGGCTCCGTTTGTTTTCTTTCCACAATTTTAAAATGAATGTAAGCGGTTTACTAGAATGCTTATTTTTCCTTAAAAATATACTTTTTTGACATTTATGCCGACATTTTTATAAGAAACAATTTTTACGATTATTAATAAACTTTATTACTTATTCTTAAGAATAAATTTTAAAAATTAGTCTTATTCCTCTTCAATTTGAATCAAAAAGGGAATAATTATTATCTTGAACGAAATCTAACAACGATTCTTGCTTTTGCAAATTGCCTTTTTGTGAATGAAAAAAAACTATTTCACTTTCCTCTAAAGCTTGTAAACTTTGTTGCGCACCACTTACTTCTAGCAACTTCTAACAGAACTTCTAACACTTCTAGATACTTATCCAACTAGTTTTACTAGTTCGCGATTTGTGATGTAATAAGGATATCTTGAGCTTTCATCCAAAAGAAGATACTTATCTTTTACCAATTTTCCTAATATCTTGTTTCTGAAATACGTTGAATTGGAAACTCCAAGCAATTTAGCAATTTCTGCTGAACTCTTTTTGCTCAAATAACAATAGGAAAGTATTTTTAAATCTCTTTTCGTAATTGAAACATCATTTACAAATACTTCCGGCATATCATTTGTTTCGCTAATGACTCCTTTTAGATAATTGAGGTTTGGAAGCGTTAAACTAAAGAAGTTTTGATCAGAATTAATGAATGGTTTATGATTTTCGTCTACCGCTCGGTAATCGTTTGCGATTAAATCAAATCCACTGCCTTTGTTTTCTACATAGTGTATAGATTCCAATGTTTTGGCTATTACTTCGTTTCTTCTTCTTGGAGCGATTGAGGCTATGTTTTTCTCTTTGACAAGCCTTTGCGCGCCAAGCAATGAGCCGGGTGAAGTTATTTCTAATCTATCAACGAACACATCAACTTCTATAATTGAACTAACGAGATAATAGTTTCTGTGGCATAGAGCATTGCTAATACTTTCTAGGACAGAACGTTCAGGATAAGATGGTATGTTTTCTCTTCCGACATCTGTTTTTTTCCACACCGTTTCTGTATGCGACATTATATATTCGGTCGCCTCATCTATCACTTTTGTTATTGGACCAACAAAGGATTTTGGTGCATAAATTAATCTTTCACCCTTATTGATAGACGGATAAAAGGAAACGTCGATTCTTGTTAATTTTGAGACGCAATCATCGCGAAAGAGCAATGCCCCTTTTGATAATTTCAAGTTCTTATCGCAAAATCCGTCAGAAATAAGCTCTTTAACTGATATTTTGCGTTTGGTTTTATTATTGGCTGCATTTTGAAAAATCGTGAACTCTTCTTCTTTATAGATTTCATCGGTAAAAAAAGAATCGTAACTTATTTGATCGCTAAACAGCACCATGTTGATCATTTCTTCTGGCGTTGCCGGCCTGGTTGAGGAAAAATCGCGAACAAAAACCAAAGATGCCCCTTTTTCATGAAGAAAAACAGGTTTAGTTGGCGAGGAAGAAACTTCTATCTCTAAGATATACCTTGTTTCTTTGCCTTTAATTGCAATTGGATTTATATGAAACGCAATTTGAGGTTCTATCCTTTGTCTTATTTCTCTTTGAACCAAGAGCGTTTGTTTGTCTGCCGTTTCGTGATCCAATGAAACGATTCTGTGGGTTTTATCTTCAACTCCAACGTATAATTTTCCGCCGTTTGAATTAGCGAAAGCTGCTAAAGTTTTTAACCACGAAATTGTTTTGGAATTTTCTTCATTGTCTTTTCCGTTATTCAAGATGCCTTTAAATTCAACGCTGTTGGTTTCTAGGTTTACTCCAGGAAATAATTCTTCTATATTC